>JANNBP010000543.1:0-20712 GCA_031385555.1 Deltaproteobacteria bacterium
GCAGCGCGAGATCGAGGCCCCTGGTGTGGAACGAGTGCGTGCCCGCGGTGCTGGTCGGCTGGATGATCGTGCCGACGGAGAGTGGCGTGATCGCGAACTTCTTGTAGAGCCGGCCGCTGGGAAGCTCTGCAGCGTAGACGAAGCCGTTACTCGCGAACCCGGCGGTGCCGACGACGAACGCGATGAACAAGTTGTCGGAGACCGCCGTCATGTACTGCCAGCTCTTGAGCCGTAGTCGCTGGCGATACGCGCTCTCGACGCGGCCGAGCACCGGCAGGTTCGCGAGCGGCGCGAGCAGGTGCGCGATCTGCGCATCCTGGAGGTTCGGATCGGTCAGGGGCCCGTCGAACGCGGCGATGCGCGGTGCCTTGTCGTCGGGCGAAACCAGATCAGCCATCGGAGAGCACCTCGGACGGAGCATCGCACGTGCGGCCCCGCCACGTGCTCGTACACGCGCACGTGCTCGTACACGTTCAGCTGCCCGTCCCTCGCCGCGACGACCGGCCTACCATGAACGATCGCGGTACAACCGTCCTGGGACGACAACCTCGCACGGTTGCCCGAGCGCAGTGCCGGTCGTCGACGAGAACGTGCACGTGCACGGATCCTAGCCGCCGAGCTCGATGCCGATGCCCTTCGCCGTGCGCACCAGCTCGCCGGCGGGATCCACCAGCTTGAGCTTCTTGACCGCCTTGTCGATCGGCACCGCGACGATCGTGCCGTTGACTAACCCCGTCACGTGGCCGAACTTGCCCTCGGCGATCAGCTCGACCGCACGCACGCCGAACCGGGTGGCGAGCTCGCGATCGAAGGCGCACGGCGCACCGCCGCGCTGCGTGTGGCCGAGCACCGTGCAGCGCACCTCGTAGTCGGTGCGCGCCGAGATCGCATCCGCGAGCCGCTGCCCCGCCCCGCCGAGCTTCTCCTGCTTGGTGGCATCGCCCGAGGTGACCACCGAGAGCGTGCCGCCCTTGGGCTTCGCTCCCTCGGAGACCACCACGATCGAGTGACTGACCCCGCGACCGTGGCGGCGGTGAAACAGATCGATCACGCGGTCGATGTCGTAGTCGATCTCGGGAATCAGCACCACGTTCGCGCCGCCCGCGAGCCCGGCGGTCAGCGCGATCCATCCCGCGTAGCGCCCCATCACCTCGACGATCATGATCCGTTCGTGCGACTCGGCGGTGGTGTGGAGGCGCTCGAGTGCCTCGACGACCTCCTCGACCGCGGTCTGAAACCCGACGGTGTACTCGGTGGCTTCGAGATCGTTGTCGATCGTCTTCGGCACGCCGACGATCCGGGTCGCGCCGCGCTGGATGAACTTCTGCCCGAACGACATCGTGCCGTCACCACCGACCACGATCAGGCCGTGGAGCTCGAGCTTCGCGAGGTTCGCGAGGCAGCGCGCGGAGACGTCGTGGACCTCGACGCGCCCGTCGGGCAGCTTCACCGGGTACGCGAACGGGTTCGCGCGATTGCTCGAGCCGAGCATCGTGCCACCGCGCGGCAGGATGTTCTGGACGCGCGCCGGCGTCAGGTCCTCGTAGTCCTCCTCGTAGAGGCCTTCGTAGCCGTTGCGGATGCCGACGATCTCCCAGCCGTAGGTCTGGCGGGCGTGCAGCGTGGCGGCGCGAATCACGCCGTTGAGACCGGGACAGTCACCGCCGCCGGTCAGGATGCCGATGCGCGTACTCATGCCCCGGCAGTATCGCCCAGTCGCCTACGCGACGCGACTTGCCGTCGCTCCGCGCAGCTTGTCGCGCAGCGCGGCCGGCAGCTTCGCCAGCTCGTCCGGGTCATCGTCGACGATCAGCCCGCGGCAGGCGGCGGCCCCGCAGGAGCACGGCTCGGCGACCTCGGCGGCGAACGCGTAGTCGTACGTGATCTCCTCACCGACGAGGATGTCGCGCTTCGCGATCCACCACGCCTTCATCGTGTCTTGCTCGTGGTCCCACTTGCTGTGGACCTCGCTGTTCGGCTCGCACGAGTGGTTGAACCAGCGCGTCTGACACGCGAGGTCCCAGAACAGCGGATCGCCCTTGCCGGAGTCCTCGCCGGGCAGGATCAGCGCGTAGGTGTCATCGAACTCCGCATCGGCGGTGTAGAGCACGCCATCGCCGAAGCACACGAGCTCGCCCTTCGTGAACGGCCGCGTGGTCACGCATCCGTACCCGTGGATCTTGGACAATACGACGCGCAGACCATCGAGCAACGGCATCGCCCGTGATCATCATGATCGCTCTGGGGACCGCAAGAGTGGCGAGCCGTTCTTATGCGCGGTAAAAAACGCTCCACGATGGGCAAACTCAAAGTCGGCGTGCTCGGTGCGACCGGGATGGTCGGTCAACGCTTCGTCTCGTTGCTCGCCGACCACCCGTGGTTCGAGCTGGCGGCGATCGGCGCGAGTCCGAGCTCGGCCGGCAAGCCGTACGGCGAGGCCGTCGCGGGTCGCTGGGCACTCGGCACGGAGATTCCGGCGGCAGCCAACAAGCTCGTCGTCTCCGATGCGAGCGACATCGCGCGGATGGCGGATCAGGTCGACTTCGTGTTCTGCGCGGTCGACATGGACAAGGCCGCCACTGCGAAGCTCGAAGAGGACTACGCGAGGGCCGAGGTGCCGCTGGTGTCGAACAACAGCGCGCATCGCTGGACGCCTGACGTACCGATGATGATCCCCGAGATCAACAGCGACCACGCGTCGATCATCTCCGCCCAGCGCAGCCGGCTCGGCACCAAGCGCGGCTTCATCGCGGTCAAGCCGAACTGCTCGATCCAGAGCTACGTGCCGGCGATCCATCCCCTGAAGGCGTTCGGGCCCACCAAGATCGCCGTGGCCACCTATCAGGCGGTGTCCGGCGCCGGCAAGACGCTCGCGTCATGGCCCGAGATGGTCGACAACGTGATCCCGTTCATCGGTGGGGAGGAAGAGAAGAGCGAACAGGAGCCGCTCAAGATCTGGGGCTCGATCCAGGACGGCAAGATCGTCAAGGCCACGTCGCCCGCGATCACCGCGCAGTGCTATCGCGTGCCGGTCGCCGACGGTCACATGGCCGCGGTGTTCGTGTCGTTCGAGACCACGCCGTCGCGCGAGCAGATCCTCGCGGCGTGGAAGGCGTACAGCGGCAAGCCGCAGGCGCTGGCACTGCCCAGCGCCCCCCTGCCATTCCTGACCTACTTCACCGAGGACAACCGGCCGCAGACCCGGCTCGACCGCGATCTTGGCCAGGGCCAGGGCGTCTCGATCGGTCGGCTCCGCCCCGATCCCGTGTTCGACTGGAAGTTCGTCGCGCTCTCGCACAACACCGTGCGCGGCGCTGCCGGCGGTGCGGTGCTCACGGCCGAGCTGCTCAAGGCGGACGGTTACCTCGCAGCCCGTTAACAACCGTGTACGAGAATTCGTAGGCTGAATCGCGGGTTTTCCTACGCCTGATTCCGCCGAAAGATCCTGCGGAGTTGCCCCACTCCGCGCGCGTGAAGCGGGTGTGCGGAACCGCCCGCGCCGATCTAGCCAGCGCCTCGCCGGATTCGGCTTGTGCGCCCTATCGATCCTGCGAGACCGTACCCGCTCATGCCGAAGTCGGGAGACTCTGAGAGGCGCCGCACCACGACGCGCCGCGGGCTTGCCCCCATGCCGGCCCCCGTCGAGCAGCCGGTTCCGGCACCGCCCCCGAAGCTGGCGCGCGGAACGCGCGATGTCGCGCCGCGGACGCTCGAGCAGGCAGAGACGGATGAACCCGCCGACCTGATCGAGGACGTCGAGGATCCCCAGGTCGACGACAACCACGAGGAGATCGAGGACACGCATTCCGACGACGAGCTCGATGCCAAGACGATCGAGATCGGGCAGCGCCGGTTCGGCATCTCCGCGTTTCGGCCCGGTCAGGCGCTCGCGATCCGCAACGTGCTCGCGGGCATCGACACGCTCGCGATCATGCCCACCGGTGCCGGCAAGTCGCTGTGCTACCAGCTGCCCGCGCTCGTGCTCGATGGCGTGACGCTGGTCGTGTCACCGCTGATCGCGCTGATGAAGGATCAGCACGACAAGCTCGCCGAGCTCGGCATGGACGTGCTGCGGCTCGACTCCACGCTGTCGCCCCGCGACGAGCAGGCCGCCCTCGCTCGCCTCGCGGAGAACCGCGCCTGCGTCGCGTACGTCACCCCGGAGCGCCTCGGCGAGCCGCGGTTTCGCGAACACCTGTCCACCGTGCACGTCGCGCTGTTCGTGGTCGACGAGGCGCACTGCATCTCGCAATGGGGACACGACTTCCGCCCCGCGTACCTCGGCCTCGGTGAAGCCGTCCGCGCGCTCGGCAAGCCGCCGGTGCTCGCACTGACCGCGACCGCGCCGCCGAAGGTCAAGGACGACATCCTCGCGCAGCTCCAGATCCCGGAAGCTTCGGTGATCGACATCGGGCTCGATCGGCCGAACCTCCGCTACCACGTCATCAAGGCGTCGTCGGAGCGCAAGAAGCAGGCGATGTTGATGCGCCTGATCGAGCAGCAGAAGGGCTGCGGCATCATCTACGCCGCCACGGTGAAGACCGTCGACGCCCTCGCCGACTTCCTGTGGTCGCAGGGCATCGAGTGCGGGCGCTACCACGGCCGGATGCGTGCGAAGGATCGCGAGAAGGTCCAGACCGGCTTCATGGAGCGTGGCGAGCCGCGTTTGATGGTCGCCACCAACGCGTTCGGCCTCGGTGTCGACAAGCAGGATCTCCGCTTCGTCATCCATTACAACTTCCCGGGCTCGCTCGAGAGCTACTACCAGGAGGCCGGTCGTGCCGGCCGCGACGGCGCCCCCGCCGATTGCGTGCTGCTCTACCAGCCCGAGGACAAGCGCATCCAGAGCTTCTTCCTCGGTGGCCGCTATCCGACGCCCGAGCAAACGCGCGCGGTCGCGGAAGCCCTCGTCGCGATCACCGGCGGCAACATCGTCAAGGTCGACGCCGATGGCGATCCCATCGACCCCGACGATCCGGTCTACGTCGCGGTCAAGGACATCGCCGAGAAGGCCGATGCCCCGGCGAAGAAGGCGCGCGTGGTGCTGTCGTTTCTCAAGGAGGTCGGCTTCGCGTCCGAAGCGCCCGGAGCCAGGTTCGCACCGCTCGCCACCGAGCCGCCGTCGATCGAAGACCTCGCCCGTGCCGCGGCCCGCTACGAGCAGAAGCGCGCGCAGGATCGCGCTCGCCTCGCCTCGATGCTGCGGTACTCGCAATCGCATCTCTGCCGCAACCGCCTGCTGGTGACGTACTTCGGCTACCTCGACGCGCCGCCCTGCGGCACCTGCGATAACTGCCAGCGCACCAACGCGAGCCGCACGGCCAGTGGCTCGATCGATCGCGTCGAGGTCGCGCAGACCCTCGCCGCGCGTCGCGGGGGCGATCCGGATACGCGCCGCGCGCTACTCGAGGAGGCCCTCCGCCGCAATCGTGGCGCGGGCCGCGGGCGCGCGCTCAAGATCGAACGGGTCAAGCGCCCGGTGTTCGGGCCGCTCGAGAAGGGCGACCTCGTCAAGCACGCGACCTGGGGTGAAGGCGAAGTGGTCCGCGTCGTTGGCGACAGCGTCTACACGTTCTTCCCGGTACACGGCGAGAAGCTGCTGAAGTCGAGCTTCCTCGAGAAGCTCGGCAGCTAGGGTTCAGGCGTCGCGCTGGCGACGGATCTCGTAGAGCGCGAGCGATGCTGCGACCGAGACGTTGAACGAGCCCACCGCCGAGCGAGCCATCGGGATCACGGCGTGGAAGTCGCAGCTCTTCGCGACCAGCGGTCGAACACCGGTGCCCTCGGCGCCGAGCACGAGGCAGAGCGGCAGCGTACCTTCGATCGTCGAGATCGCCTGAGACTGCGACGAATCGTGGACGGCGACGCGCCACAGCCCGTGCTCCTTGAGCTCGTCGAGGGCGCGCACCAGGTTGCCGACCATCGCGATCGGGAGCAGCTCGCTCGCACCGGCGCTGGTCTTCGACACGAGGGCCGTGACCTGCGCGGCGCGATGCTCGGGGATGATCACGCCGCCGGCACCGAGCAGGTACGCGGAGCGCAGGATCGCTCCGAGGTTGCGCGGATCCTCGACGCCGTCGAGGGCGACCACGAGCGCCGGCTTCTCCACGACTAGTTGTTCGAGCTCGGCGTACTTGAACTCGCCGACCCACGCGACGACGCCCTGATGATTGCCGCCCTCGCCTGCCACCCGATCGAGGGCCTCGCGCTCGCGATCCTCGACGCGAATACCGGCGTCCCGTGCGGCCACGACGATCGCCGCGACCGGATCGCTGGTCGAGCGACCGGCGCGACGAGGATCCACCCAGATCGACTTGATGCCGGCCGGCCGCCGCGCGACCAGCTCGCCGACGGGACCCGCGCCGTAGACCACCCGGTCTCCGCCGCGATCATCGCTGGGTGGGGCTCGCCGGGGTCGATCGTCCGTGCGGCCCTCCTCGCGCCGGGGTGCGCGGTCGTATTCGAGCCCGGTCAGCGGCCCTCGCGCACCGGGCCGCGCTTCCGTCGCCTGCGGTGCAGGTCGGGCATCACGCCCAGCCTGCGGTCCACGCGCTTGCGGACCGCGATCGCCACCAGGGCTCGGGCCACGCTTGCCACCGCGACGGTCGCGCCCGTTCATGACGACAGCTCGGCCACGATCGCCCGCGCCGCCGCCGCCGGATCCTGGGCATCGCGCAGCGGCCGACCGACGACGACCAGATCCGCGCCGACACTGCGTGCCTCGCGCGGCGTCATCACGCGCTTCTGATCGCCCTTGTCGGTACCGGCCGGGCGTACGCCGGGCGTGACCACCAGAAACTCCGGCGGAGCGATCGATCGAATCCGCGCCACCTCGTGCGGCGACGCGACCACACCATCGCACCCGGCCGCGACGGCGAGCCGCGTGCGCTGCTCGACCAGCTCGGGGATCGGACCGCGTGCACCGACGGCCTGGAGGTCCGCCTCGTCGAGCGACGTCAGCACGGTGACTGCGAGGATCTTCATGTGCGGACCACGCGCGGCGACCGCGGCCTCGAGCATCGCCTTGCCACCACCGGCGTGGACGGTGAGGAGGCCGGCGCCGAGCATCGCGACACGCATGGTGGCGCGCGACACGGTCTCCGGGATGTCGTGCAACTTGAGGTCGAGCATCACCGACAGCCGCTTGCTGTACGCGTCGACGATCGCCGGGCCTTCGCTGCAGAACAACTCGAGCCCGACCTTGACCCAGCTCGGCACGCCCCCGAGCCGTTCGATCAAGGCGTCGGCATCACGCCGGGTGGGCGCATCGAGCGCCGCGATGAGGCGATTGCCGACGGTGAAGGGCACGCCGCTGTGTACCACCGTCAGAATGGGGACTGTCCTCAGATCCTTAACTTCCGATCTGCATGTGCTTGGATCCAAACAAGCCTAGAGGGACGGTCCTCACGAATGCATCTCAGTGTGCGTCACGTGACAATGCGAGCCCGCCGTGGGCCTCACAGGCCAATTCGTGAGGACCGTCCCTCTTGCCGCCAGTGATTCCGCGGGCATCGAGATCGCAAGGTAAGGATCTGAGGACAGTCCCTGTTCCGCGCCTATTTCATCGCGCGGATCGCGAACACACCCGCCTCTTCCATCACCGTGTAGAGCACACCGGGGTCGGCGCGGCGGTGGTCGGCGTCGAACTTGATCGTCCCCGTGATCCCGACCAGGGACGAGCTCGCGAGCATCGCGGCGAGGGCCGTGCGACCACCCGCGCCGGCCGCCGCGGCGAGCTGCGCCGCATCGTACGCGTACGCTTCGTTCGGACCGGGCGCGCGACCGAACGCGACGAGGAAACGATCGAGGAACACCTTCTGCGCCGGGTCCTTGTCGTCGGGGTAGTAGCCCGGCGCGAGGATCGCACCCTCGGCGTGGCGATCGGCGTTCGCGATGAACGTGCCGGTGAGGCCCTCGGCGGTCGACAGCAAGACGATCGGCTTGCCACCCGAGGCGCGCTTGGTGCCGAGCGGCTTCGGGATGCGACCACTCGCGGAGACGGCGGGTGCGAGGAGCGCGAGCTTGTCGGCCTCGTCGGGGACGAACAGCGCGTCGAAGCTACCGGAGAGCTTGCCGGCGAAGCTGACGAACGACTTCGTCGACGGTGGATAGCTCACCTTGCTGGTCACCGTGCCGCCGCCACGGGACAGCTCGTCGACGAACGCCGCGGTCACCGAGGTGCCGTACTTGTCGTCGGGCGCCATGATCGCGAACGTCTTGAGCCCGGAGGCGAGCGCCCGCTTCGCGAGCACGCGGGCACGCGCCTCGGCGGAGTGGCGGACGTGAAACACGAACTTCCCGGCGACCCGCTCCTCGGGGCGACCGGTGAGCGACAGCAGCGGCACGCCGAGAGTTTCGGCGCGACCACCCGCGGCATCGACCGAGGCGCCGTCGATCGGCCCGACGATCGCGATGACGTTTTGTTTCGCGAGGTCCTCGACCGCGGCCACCGCCGCCGACGAATCGGCTGCGCTGCGGATCTCGATCGCGACCACGCCGGCGGCATCTGCGGCACCCGCGGCGAGACCGAGGCCCGCCGTGACCGCGTCGCCCGCCTTGGTCTTGCCGCCGGGGAGCACCGCGCCGACGAGGCCCGAGCTGCCCGCGCCCGCCGAGGTTGCGGCGACGGCACGGATCGTCTTCGACAGCCCGACGGCGTGACGCGCGGGCCCCGCGAGCTCGCGCCACTTCTGGCCCTTGGCCGGATCGGCGACCGCGAGGCGGCTCGCGACCGCAGCCATCGCAGGACCCTTGGTGTCGAGATCGTCGACCAGCGACTCGAGCGTCGCGGCATCGAGCCCGGCCACGACCTCCTCACACCGCGCTACGATCATCACGCGCTCCGTCGCGGTGACGCGCCCGTACAGGGAATCGAACAGCTTGAACGACGAGCGCGGCTCCACGGTCGCCGTCGCGTACGCGAGCGCGGCGAGGTGCTCGAGCTTCTCGTTGTCACCCTCGATCGCGGACGCCCCCTTCTTGAGCAGCGGGAGCGCGCCCTTCGCATCGCCGAGATAGTTCTTCGCGATCCCCGCGAACAACTGCGCGCGCGTGTGCAGCGCCGCGGGGACATCGGCGGCGAGCACCTCGTTCAAAGAGGTCACGGCGGCGTCGTACTTCTTGTCGTGCACCGCGGCGATGCCGGCGTAGAGCTGCGCCCACGGCTTGATCGGATCGTCGGGGAACTCCTCGGCGATCCGCTGGAATTCTTCGGTGTTCTTGCCGTCCTTGAGGAAGCGCTGCTGCGCGTCGATGAATTGCTGACGCGCACTCGCATCGCCGGTCTTGGGGACCTCGGGCACCAGCGTCCGGCGCGTCTTCGGACCACCGCAGGCGAGGAGGCCCACGAACAGGAGCAGCGCCAGCGTGAGAGGTGAAATACGCACGCCCCGACGATAGCGACCTGACCGCCGACCTGCAAACGGTTGGCCGGGAGGTGCGCCGATCGTATTCGGGGTCCCCGGCCCGAAGACGAGCCACCCCGATCCCTCATCATTCGCCTGGTCGAAGGATCGACTCCGGCGAACTCTTGGAGGTAAGAAGCCGCGATGTCTCGCATGGATCGCCTCTCCACTGACCTCGAGCGCGGGTTCGAAGCGCTCGAAGCCGGCAAGCTCGACGCGGCCGCTTCGGCCCTCGACCGCTGCAAGCGGATCGACCGCAAGCACCCCGACGTCGTCATGCTCGGGGCAGCGCTCGCCGATGCCGAGGGCGATCCCGACACAGCGATCGAGCAGTATCGCTTGCTCGTCACGCTGCGCCCCGATGACCCGATGCCGCGGATCTGCATCGCGCGCCTCGAGCTTCACGATCACGGCGACCCCGACGCGGCGCTCGCGACCGTCAACGGCGCGTTCGACTTCATCGACGAGGAAGCCGATCTGCTCGAGGCGATCTTCATCAAGGCGGAGGCGCTGATCGCACGCGGCGAGCTGGTCAGCGCCCGCGAGACGCTCGGCGAGCTGACCACCAGCGCGATCGACGATCCCGAGCTCGCGTTCGATCTCGCCGAGCTCTGCCTGTCCGCCGAGGACGCGGCAGGCGCGCTGCGCTGGGTCGAGGTCGCACGGGGAGGCGCCGCCGAGAACGACGCGAGCCTCGAAGCCGACGCCCTTCACCTGATCGGACGAGTCCACGAGCTCAATAACAACCAGGACGAGATGATTGTTGCGTGGCAGAAGGTCCGCACGCTCGACCTCGCCGCGCCGTCGCATGACCTGTCGATCACCGAGGACGAGATCGAGACGATCGCCTCGGCCGCGCTCGCCGAGCTACCGGAGCACATTCGCAAGCACCTCGAGCGCGTTCCGATCATGATCGACGATCTCCCGTCGGAGGACATCGTCGCCGATGGCTGGGATCCGCGGATCCTCGGCTTGTTCCAGGGCACGCCGCTGCCCGAGGATGTCACCGGTGGGACGCCGTCGGTGACCACGATCCTGCTGTTCAAGAAGAACCTCGAGCGTAGCTGCACCGACAAGGAGCACCTCGCCGCGGAGATCCGGATCACCGTGCTCCACGAGACCGCGCACTACTTCGGGCTCGACGACGACGACCTCGAGAAGATCGGGCTAGGCTAACCCCAGCGCTCGCCTGGGTCGATCCTTCAGCCCGAGGCCCACCGATCCGGACGTGAAGATTCCCGCATCCGGCGCTTCAAGAAACCCGTTCGCTACGTGCTGTATGGGCGATGTGCGGTCTTGGGACGTCGCAGGATCCCGCGCATGGTCAAGGAGCCTCGGGCGCGGCAGGCGCCGGCTCTTTCGACACGCGGAATGTCACGCCGATCTGGTCTCTTGCTAGCTTCTCGAACTGCGCGGGCTGATCGCTGTCGAGGAAGATCAGCTGCACCGGCTTGACGAGCTGGATCGTCGACGATGCTTGCTTGGTCTCCGACTCGGTCTGGTTGACCTTGACCTTCTCGCTGACGGCGAGGAACTCGACGTTGCCGCCACGGACGCGGATCACGAGGGAGGCGCCCGCCTCGAGCGAGCCCCGCGACGAGCCATGGTTCGCCGCACCCGGCGAGAACACGAAGATCTCGGTGATCGTCCGCGGGGTCTGGTTGACCAGCGTGACCTGGTGGGAGGCCGGCCCGCCGCACGCGGCGAGAGCAAACAGGATCGACGCTGCGCGCATGTCGTGATGGTCGCCGAAATCCTCTGCGCTGGCGAGATGCGGACCTGGGCCTGCCCGCGCGAAGTCACCCGTCGAGTCGGCCTTCCGGATCCCGACGGCAAGCCGACCTGGAAGGTGCGCCGGCTCGAGCTCAAGGCGGGACGACGCCGGGGATCCGTTCCGGTCGCAGCAGCAAGCCCTCCACGGAGTCCACCGTGCAGACCTCTGCAAACGCAGTGAGCGCCGTCGGGACCAAGCGACGCGCTTGCACCGGCATCGGCTTGCCGCCACACAGCAGCCCGACCTCGAGCTCGTCGTTGGTGAATGCCCACACGCTCGTCGAGATGCTGTTGGAGGGGGCGAGACCGAGCGCGACACCGAGATCGAGCACGACCGGCATCCGAGGTCGGTCCATCAACCGCCACGCTCCACCGATCACGATCGGGAACCGCAGCCCGGGGGCGCGGATCGTGTGACCACCGACCGCGAGGTGAGGCACCGGCATGCTGACCTTCCAGGTCGTGCCCTGCCCGCGCTTCGACGACGCCGTCAGCGTGCCGCCGATATCAACCGCACTGCCCCGGACGGCATCGAGCCCGACGCCGCGCCCCGAGATCTCGTTCACCTCGCTGCGCGTCGAGAAGCCGGGATGACACATCAGCTCGACGAGCCGCGCTTCGTCGAGCGTCGCGTCCTCGGGGAGGAGGCCGAGACCGATCGCCTTCGCACGCACGTGCTCGAAGTCGATGCCGGCGCCATCGTCTTCGACGCTCAGCCAGAACCCATCGGCCGAGCTGCCGCCGCAGATGGTCAGGGTGCCGACCGGGCGCTTGCCGGCCTCGGCGCGCACCGCCGGCGACTCGATGCCGTGGTCGACCGCGTTGCGAATCAGGTGGAGGACCGCGACCTCGATCGCTAGGAAGACCTCGGTCGTCACCTCGGAGGTCTCGAGGTCGAAGTGGATCTCGACCTGTTTGCCGAGGTCGCGTGCGAGCGCCACGGCACTCGGTTGGTACTTGCTGAGCTGCGCCGAGCTGATCACCGCGCGCTGGATCCCGATCAGATCGCGCAGCAAGTGCCACGAGCCGCGCAACCGGTCACGACGCGGCCCCTTCGCGACGGCGAACTCGAGAAACGCGTTGACCGCGGCCGTACCGAGCGTCTCGCGTAGCACACTCGACACCAGCGGGGTCGACACCACGCGCAGCGCCGGCGGCACGCTTCCCAGGCGACTGCGCCCGCGATCGTGGCGCTTGAGGACGCCGTCCATCTGCCGGATGAAGCCCGGCAAGTCGATCCTGTTGTGCGTCCCGGCCTTCTTGCGCACCAGCATCGCGAGGAAGCCGAACACCACGGTGACGGCGAGATCGAAGTCATCGCCGACGGCGTAGCCGCGGTTGCGCGCGACATCGAGCAGATCCTCGAGCTTGTGGGTGATCAGATTGACGTCGGTGAAGCCGACCACCCGCGACTCGCCCTTGAGGGTGTGGACCTCGCGATGGATCACCTTCGACAGCTCGTCGTCGAGCTTGACCAGGACCTGCGACCATGCCTCCTCGATCCGCGCGATGCGCTCGAGCGCGACCTCGCGAAACTGCTGGATGATCTCGGGTGGCAACATCTAGTTCTCGATCGTGATCGTCGTGGGATCGAAGCACGACAGCGCCTGCAAGCTCTGCTGCCACGCGAGCCCCGGCAGGATCTGGATCCGGATGCGGTAGCGGTCGGCGTCGGGAACCTCGGTCTGGCGGTCGAGCCAGGCCAGCAGCTGGCGCAGGCACGGCGCACCCATGTGATCGAGCGACCGCATGTCGAGCACCAGCTCGGCCGTCTTGCGGGCGACCAGCTCCTCGTGGATCTGCGCGAACAACATCCCGAGTGGCTGCTGGGCCTTGGTGTCCGCGCTGCCGACCATGCGCAACACGGCGATCTCTCCGTGCGACATCTCCACGATCAAGTCCGGGTCATCGACCACCGGCACCCGCAGTCGGACGTTCACCGAGCCCAGTATAGACCGTCAGTTGAGATCGTTGCCCGCGAGTGTCATAGACAACCTATCGCCGCTCCAGCCCCCAAGACCCTCGGCCCCCGCGCGGCGATCCTGATCGCTGCCGGTGTCTATCTTGTCGTCAGCTCGTGGGTGCCCAGCGGGCCGACCCTGCTCTATCCGTTGACGCTGTTCACGACGTGGGTCCACGAGATGGGCCACGGCCTGACCGCGCTGATCTGCGGCGGTGAGTTCCTCGAGCTCGTGATCAATCGCGACGCCGGTGGGTTCGCCCGCGCCGGCGCGTCGCACGGCTGGCCCGATGCCCTGGTCGCCGCCGGTGGGCTGCTCGCGCCGCCACTGCTCGGTGCGGTCATCCTCGGCACGGTGCACGGCCCCACGCGTGCGCGCGTGTTCCTCGGTGCACTCGCGATCGGGATCGTCCTGTCGCTCGTGTTCTACGTGCGCTCGGCCACCGGCATCGTGGCGATGAGTGCGGTCGCCGCCGGGCTCGCCTGGGCGACGTGGGGTGCGTTCCGCGCGAACCCCGAGCGCCGCGTGCTGCTCGCACAGTTCCTCGCCGTCATCCTCGGGGTCGACACCTTGACCCGCATGGTCTCGTACGCGTTCATGGGCTCGCTCTCCACCGGCCAGACCTCCGATGTCGGCCACATCGCCGAGAACCTCGGCGGCCACTACAAGCTGTGGGGCGTGGTGATCACCGCGCTGGCGGTCAGCATACTCGCGCTCGGGTTGTACCTCGCGTGGCGCCCGCCGGGCCCGGCGAGGAAGACCGGCTGATCCGGGTCGGGCACGTGCGCGATCGCTCACCTGGTGTGGCGTCCGCGGACGCTTCGGACGCACGATCAGGGCGTAGCGTGCACGACGACGAGGACGCGCACGTGGCACGAGGAATGCTCCTGAGGTCGTCATGGACATCGTCACCCTCCTCGTCGTCGGCCTCGTTGCCGGTGTGATCGCATCCCTGATCGTCGGAGGAGCCGGCTACGGCATCCTCGGCAGCATCGCCGTCGGCATCGCCGGCTCGTTCCTCGGAGCGTTCATCTTCTCCCGCGCCGGCTGGCACGCGCCGATGGAGGGACTCGGCGGCACCATCCTGATCTCGACGATCGGCGCCGCGATCCTGCTGGTCGTGCTGCACCTGCTGACGTCGGCGCGCAGACGCGCATGACGGTTTTTTCGTCATATCGATGGCGAACTTTGTAATCGTCAAACTGTCGCCGACCGCGTAAGGTGGCGCATGTCGAGTGCACAGTTCGGGGATGCGGGACAAGAGAAATTGCGAACGCTGGTCGCCGGAGTCGAGCACGAGCTGACGCTGCTGCCGGCGGCAGACACCGCCACGAACCTGACCGGGTTGCGCGCCGCGTGGTCGAGCTTGGTCGAGACGATGGCACTCGGTCCGTCGCCCCAGACGCGCGCGTGCCCCAAGTGCGGCGGCATCGGGATGCGCGACGCGACGCGCTGCGGGACCTGCTGGACCAAGTTGACGGTGCCGGCATGACCGTCGCCGCCAAGCCCGAGCCCGTCGACACGAACAAGTCGAACCTGGAGAGCCGCGTTGCCTCGCGCAAGCGCGAGCTGGTCCAGGAGCTGATCGAGCACAAGAAGCGCACCGGGAACGCCGCGGTCGAGACCGTGGACGCGCTCAAGCGCCGGGTCACCGAGCTCGATCAGCTGATCAAGTTGTACGTCGTCGCTGGCTGGGCCAACCTCGATGAAGCGGCGCGCGCGAAGTTCGAACTCTGGATCGACCAGTAGCTGAACTGCCACCCGCCGCAGGCGGGCACGGAGCTGCGCCTCGCGCACCCGACGATCAGTAACCAGATCCATCGCGGTCTGTCAGGTTGCCCACAAGCAGACCTTTGGCTAGGCGTGCGCCGTCGCTCGACCGCTGCACAACCGCACGATGTTCCCCTAGCCCACCCATAATACCCGGGAACCCTGAGCACTTGCGGGGTACGCGGGTTGCAGTCACGCCGCGGGATGCAGCTCGGCGCGTTCGCGGACGACCAGGGAACCACGTTCCGGGTCTGGAGTGGTCGCCACACCAGCTGCGCGGTGAAGCTGCTCGACGCGAACCTGACCGTTCCCCTCCTCTCCAGAGGGCAAGGCGTGTTCGAGGCGCGCGTCGCGAGCATCGGGCACGGCGAGCGCTATCGGTTCGTGCTGGACGGGGAGGAGCTCGGCGATCCGTACGCGCGCTGGTTGCCCGAAGGTGTCGACTGTCCCGCGGCTGTCTATCGCTCGAGTTATCGCTGGAAGCACGAGCACGTCACGCGGCCGCTCCGCGAGCACGTGATCTACGAGCTCCATGTCGGCACGTTCACGCGGGAAGGCAGGTACGCGTCGGCGATCGCGAAGCTCGAGACGCTGGTGGAGCTCGGCATCACCGCGATCGAGCTACTGCCCGTTGCGGCGTTCGGCGGCAACCACGGCTGGGGCTACGACGGCGTCGCGCACTACGCTCCGCATGCAGCGTACGGTTCGCCCGACGAGCTCCGCGCGTTCGTCGATGCCGCGCACGGACTCGGCCTCTCGGTGTTGCTCGACGTCGTCTACAACCACTTCGGGCCGGCGGGCAACGTGCTCCGTGCCTACGGCGATTACTTCACGCAGGTGCGCGGCCCGTGGGGCGAGGTCCTCAACTTCGACAACGTGTGGATGCGGCGCTACGTGGCGGGCAACGTCCGCAGCTGGCTCGCCGACTTCAAGTTCGATGGCCTGCGGTTCGACGCGGTCCACGCCATCAGTGACGCATCGATGGTGCGCGAGTGCATCACCACGGCACGCGAGGTGTTGCCCGGCGCGATCCTGATCGCCGAGGACGATCGCAACGATCCCGCACTCGTCGAGGAGCTGGGCTTCGATGCGATCTGGGCGGACGACTTTCACCACGCCATCCACGTCGCGCTGACCGGCGAGCAGGACGGCTACTACGCGGGCTATGCACCCGGCGCCGCCACCATCGCGAGCTCGATCGCGAAGGGTTGGCTCTACGAGGGGCAGACATTCCCCACCAGCGAGCAACCGCGTGGCAAGCCCGCCCCGTCGCTGCCGGCCGAGGCCTTCGTCTACTGCGTGCAGAACCACGATCAGATCGGCAATCGCGCGATCGGCGAGCGGCTGTCGCGCCTGACCTCGATCGAGGCTGCCCGCTCTGCGGCGCTGGTCATGCTGTTCCTGCCCATGACCCCACTGCTGTTCCAGGGCCAGGAGTGGTCGGCGAGCACCCCGTTCCTGTTCTTCACCGATCACGCGCGCGAGCTCGGCGCCGCGATCACCAAGGGCCGCCGCGAGGAGTTCGGCAAGTTCGCTTCGTTCCACGGCGAGGTCCCGGATCCGCAGGCACGCGCGACGTTCGAACGCAGTCAGCTCGACTGGGAGGAACGCGCGCGCGCACCGCACGCGGGCACGCTCGCGCTGTATCGCGCCGCCCTCGCGCTGCGCCGACGCGATCCGGTCCTCTCGAAGGCGGGTCGTGACGCGCTGACCGTCGAGAGCATGGGTCCGGTGCTGATCGTTCGGCGATGGCACGGCAACGCATCGCGCGTGCTCGTCGCAAACTTCTCCGAGCGCGCGGTGGAGTCGCCGATCTGCGGTGGCCAGCTGATCGCGTCGTCAGACTTCGAGCTGCCCATGATGCCGCCGTGGGCCGCAGCAGTGGTGATGGCGTGAGCCTGAAGACCCGTCCCGGATCCCCCTCGCCCCTCGGTGCCACCTGGGATGGCAGCGGTACCAACTTCGCGATCTACTCGGAGCACGCGACCGGTATCGAGCTCTGCTTGGTCGAGCATTTGCCGGGTCGAGACGCGGAGGAGCTCCGGATCCCGCTGCGCGCGAAGACGGATCACGTGTGGCACGTCTACGTCGAGGGCATCGCACCCGGGCAGCACTACGCGTATCGCGTCGACGGACCGTGGGATCCGCAGCAGGGTCAGCGCTTCAACAAGCAGAGCCGGCTCCTCGATCCATGGGCACGGGCCGTCGCCGGCGTCGAGGACTGGGATGCCGGCGCGTTCTCGTACGACCTGTCGCGCGACGACCTCGTTCGCAATGACCACGATCAGCGCGCCGCACCGCTCGGCATCGTGATCGACTCCGCGTTCGACTGGGAAGGCGATGCACCTCCGAACATCGCGTTCGCCGACGCGGTGATCTACGAGGCCCACGTCAAGGGTCTGACCCAGCTCCACCCGCACGTACCCGCCGAGCTCCGCGGCAGCTATGCGGCGCTCGCGAGCGAGCCGGTGCTCCGCCACCTGCAAGAGCTCGGCGTGACGTCGCTCGAGCTGTTGCCGATCCACCACTTCGTCGACGACAAGTTCCTGCTCGACAAGGGGCTCCGGAACTACTGGGGCTACAACACGATCGCGTTCTTCGCGCCCGACCCGCGATATCGCTCGGGCACCGAGCCCGGGTGCGAGGTCCGCGAGCTCAAGCAGGCGGTCAAGACGCTGCACAAGGCCGGCATCGAGGTCATCCTCGACGTCGTCTACAACCACACCGCCGAGGGCAATCACCAGGGCCCGACGTTCTCGCTCAAGGGCATCGACAACCGCACCTACTACCGGCTCGTCGGCGACAGCCCGCGCCACTACTTCGACTACACGGGGACCGGCAACACGCTCGATACCCGCCATCCGCAATCGCTGCGGCTGGTGATGGATTCGCTGCGCTACTGGATCGAGGAGATCCACGTCGACGGCTTCCGCTTCGACCTCGCGTCGACGCTCGCGCGCACGCAGCACGACGTAGATCGGCTCTCGAGCTTCTTCACGATCATCAAGCAGGATCCCGTGATCAGCCGCGTCAAGCTGATCGCCGAGCCGTGGGATGTCGGCGACGGCGGCTACCAGGTCGGCCGGTTCCCGATGGGCTGGTCGGAGTGGAACGGCATGTACCGCGACACGCTGCGCGAGTTCTGGCGCGGCGACGGCGGCAAGAGCGCGGAGACCGCGGGGCGCATCGCCGGCAGCGCGGACCTCTACCAGTCCGATGGGCGCTCGCCGTGGTCGAGCGTCAACCTGATCGTCGCGCACGACGGCTTCACGCTTCGCGACCTGGTCTCGTACAACCACAAGCACAACGACGCCAACGGCGAGGGCAATCGCGACGGTGCCGACCACGACGCATCGTGGAACTGCGGCGCCGAGGGCGAGACCGACGACGCCGAGATCGCGCGCCTGCGCTGGCGGCAGATGCGCAACTTCCTCGCCACGCTGCTGCTCTCGCAAGGCACCCCGATGCTGTGCGGTGGCGACGAGCTCGGCCGGACCCAGCACGGCAACAACAACGCGTACTGCCAGGACAACGCGACCTCGTGGTTCGACTGGAACCTGAGCGACGACCAACGCCGGCTGCTCGAGTTCACGCGCAAGGTGATCAAGCTCCGCGCGGCGCATCCGGTGTTCCGGCGCGCCGGCTTCTTCCAGGGCCAGATCGCCGGGCTCGACATCCCCGACGCGCTCTGGCTCCGGCATGACGGCCAGCCCATGCGTGACGAGGACTGGCACAACGCCCATACCTCGAGCTTCGTGCTGTTCCTCGCGGGTGCGGGCAGCGATCGCGTCGATGCGCACGGCGAGCCCGTCCTCGACGACGACTTCCTGATCGCGTTCAACGCGAGCGGCGCCGAGCTCGAGCTCACCCTCCCGACGATCCACGATCGCGCCGGCGAGCCGTGGCAGCTCGTCCTCGACACCTTCGACGACGACGCGCGCGGTCATCGCGAAGCGCAGACGACCACACCCCTGCGCGGTCGCTCCCTCCAGGTCTACCGGCGCACCGCACCCTCGCGCCATGGCTCGCACGCGATCGACAACGCGCCGAGCTCGACGTATCGCCTCCAGATGCACGCTGGTTTCACGTTCGCGGATACCGCCGCGATCACCGACTACCTCGCGCGACTCGGCGTCGGCGCGATCTACACGTCGCCGTATACCCGCGCCGAACGCGGCAGCATGCACGGCTACAACGTCATCGACCACACGATGCTGAATCCCGAGGTCGGCGATGCCGACGCGCACGGCGCCTTGGTCGCGAAGCTGCGAGAGCACGGGCTCGGGCACATCCTCGACTTCGTCCCGAATCACGTCGGGGTCGGCGCCGGCGAGAATCGCTGGTGGATCGACGTCCTCGAGAACGGCCCCGCATCGCTGTACGCCGATTTCTTCGACATCGACTGGCTGCCGCCGACGCCGGGCCTCGCGAATCGTCTACTCCTGCCGGTCCTCGGAGAGCAGTACGGTGCCGAGCTCGAGGCCGGCAAGCTGTCGATCGTGTTCGAGCATGCGAGCGATCGCGCGTCGTTCGCGGTTGCCTACGACGACAGACGGTGGCCGGTGGCCCCGCGCACCTCCCTCCGCATCCTCGACCTCGCGCTCGAGGTCGTCGCGCTACCGAAGGACGACAGCACCTATCACGAGCTGCAATCGATCCGGACCGCGCTCTCGCATATCCCCCTACCCTCCGACACTGCACCGGATCGCCGCGAGGAGCGCGCGCGGGAGAAGGAAGTGATCAAGCGCCGGCTCGGCGAGCTGTGCACCCGCAGCCCCGAGGTCCGCACGGCGATCGAAGCCGCACTCCTCGCGAAGAATCCGACCGACCAAGGACCCGGCGACATCGAGTGGCTCGACTCCATCCTCGCCGACCAGAACTACCGCCTCGCGTACTGGCGGGTCGCCTCGGAGGAGGTCAACTACCGCCGGTTCTTCGACATCAACGAGCTCGCCGCGATCCGCATGGAGGATCCGCGCGTGTTCGAGGCCACACACACGCTCGTGCTCGACCTCGTCGCCTCCGGCGCGGTCACCGGGCTCCGGCTCGATCACACCGACGGGCTCTACGAACCGCAGGTCTACTTCAGGTTGCTCCAGGATCGCCTGCGAGCGGCGCGCCAGGCGATGCAGGGCGACACCTACGTCCTCGCCGAAAAGATCCTCGAGCATGGCGAGGTGCTTCCGCGCAGCTGGCCGATCGCCGGCACCACCGGCTACGACTTCCTCGCCGTGATCAACGGCCAGTGGGTCGATGCCTCGGCGACCAAGCGGATGACCGAGGTCTATACGAAGCTGACCGGTGAGCCCGCCGCGTTCGCTCCGTCGGTGTTCACCGCGAAGCGCGCCGTCCTCGACACCACGTTCTCCGCCGAGATCATCATGCTCGGTCAAGCGCTTCGCAACCTCGCGGAGACGGATCGCCGCTCGCGCGACTTCACGCTGTACGCGCTGACCACCGGGATCAAGGACACGCTCGCGGCGTTCCCCGTCTACCGTACGTACCTCGCACCCGGTGGGTCGCGCGAGCCGAACGACGAAGGCCACGTCGAGCACGCGATCGCCCTCGCGAAGCGCAAGAACCGAAGCATCGATCCGTCCGTCCTCGACTACCTGCGCGACGTGCTGTTGCTGCGTATTCCATCGCCCCAGGCGACGCACATCGCGATGCGCTTCCAGCAACTCTCCGGCCCGGTGATGGCGAAGGGCGTCGAGGACACCGCGTTCTATCGCTACCACCGCCTCGCCTCGCTCACCGATGTCGGCTGCGATCCGGCGCGGTTCGGCGCCTCGACCGAGGAGCTG
>JANNBP010000555.1:0-13029 GCA_031385555.1 Deltaproteobacteria bacterium
CCGGATCTGCTCGAGGAAGTCCTGCATGTCGAACTTGCCCTTGAGCATGCGGAGGGCGTCTTCTTCCGCCTTCTCCGCATCGACGACCTGCTCGAAATCTTTGACCAGGCCGACGATGTCGCCCATCCCGAGGATGCGCGAGGCGAGGCCTTCGGGACGGAACTCCTCGAGCTTGTCGAGCTGCTCGCCCATGCCGAGGAACTTGATCGGCTTGGTCGTGATCTCCTTGACCGACAGCGCCGCGCCACCGCGGGCATCGCCATCGAGCTTCGTCATGATCACGCCGGTGAGATCGAGGCGCTTGTTGAACGTGTCGGCGACGTTCACCGCGTCCTGACCGGTCATCGCGTCGAGGACGAGGAAGATGTTGTTCGGGCGGGCGCTCTTGTCGATGTCCTCGAGCTCCTGCATCAGGGGCTCGTCGATCGCGAGGCGGCCGGCGGTGTCGTAGATGATGACGTCGCAACCTTCGAGGCGCGCGACATCCTCCGCGCTCTTGCAGATCGTGACCGGGTCCTTGCCTTCGAGCGTGTGGACGGGCAGGCCGAGCTGCTTGCCGAGCGTCTTCAGCTGATCGACGGCGGCCGGACGATAGATGTCGGCGGCGACGAGGAGCGTCTTCTTCTTGTGGGTCTTCTCGATCCAGCGCGCGAGCTTGCCGCAGCTGGTGGTCTTACCGGAGCCCTGGAGACCGCACATCATGATGCCGGTCGGGCCCGACCGGGCCCAATTCAGCTCGGTGTCGACCGGGCCCATCATCTTGATCAGCTCGTCCTGGCAGATCGCGATGAACGCCTGCTCGGGCGTGATCTTGACGGTGCCGTAGTCCTTGCTCTTCGCGCGGAGCTCGACCTGCTTGCCTTTGGATTGCTCGCGTACGCGTTCCAAGAAGCGCTTGACGACCCGGAACTCGACGTCGCCTTCGAGGAGCGATAGCCGGACGTCGCGGAGGGCGTCCTCGATCACGTCGTCGGTCAGCTCGGCAACGCCGGTCAGCCGCGTGCGAGCGGCGCGAAATCCTTTGGCAAGGGTCTCTAACACGTCGCAACCTATAGCACGGCAAGGGGTATCAGCGCGCTGCCAGAGCGACGGAGCGAACCTGTGGATCGGGGTCCTCGGCGAGCCGATCGAGCACCCCGAGGTCGCCACCGCTGGCCCTCCGGATCCAGGCCGCGCGGGCGGCGGCTGCCCGGATCGCCGGATCGGCATCGCGCGATAGCTGGTCGATCACGAGGCCATCGCCGACCAGCTTGAACGTCCATTCGAGCGCGTTGGCGAGCGCGAGCCGCCTGAGATCGTCCGGAGAGGTCGACCAGGTGGCGGCGAGCTGGGTGGCGGCGAGCGGTCGCATCTCGCCGAGTGCGAGGGCCAGACCGCGGCCGAGTGCGAGCGCCGCATCCTCGGTCCCGACGCACTCGCGATCGATCTCCGGGTCGGTGATCTCGTCGAGCTCGCGGTTGGCGACGGTGGGAGAGGCGGCAGCCGAACCGAGCGCACCCGTGGTCAGGGCGATGGTGGTCAGGCGCGACAGCAGTCCGCGCAGTGGAAGTTTCATGCGAAAAGAAACGTGGCCATCCCCAGCGCTCATGTCACCTGAGGACCTGGGTAGGGGGGATGGTTGTTCCCGAAGGATCTAGGTCTCGAATGCCATGTGGCGTAGCTGCGCGATTGTTCTCGCGTTCCTCAGCTGAGCGATCAGCCCGAGCAGCAGCCGGACTCGGACGACTCGCTGGCAGAGCTCGCGAAGTGGCCGGTCTCGTGTCGGGGAGCTAGCCGGCGAGCGCGACCGACGAGAACAGCACGCGACCGTCGGCGCTCGCGCGCAGCGCACCGATCACGTGCGCGATGGTCTGCACCGGCACGTCCTGATCGGCCTGCAACGACACGGTGCGAACATCGCGCGGGAGCCACCAACGCTGGACGATCTCGTCGAGCGTCGACGTCAGCTCGCGCAGCGCGTGCGGATGATCGAACGAGATCGATCGCTTCGGCTTCGCGAGCGTGCCCTCGAGCCCGGAGCGCGACCAGATCAAGATCTCGCGCTCGAGCACCGACACCATCATGCCGGGCACGGCTTCGTTCGCGAGCTCGTCCGCCGACAGCAGCGCGAGCGGCGCAGCGACCGCGCCGGCCGACGTCTGGGTGGCGAAGTACAGCTCCTTGACGCCGGCCTCGCGCGCGCTGACCGCGATCTCGATCAGCGAGCGATACGGCGTGGTGCGATCGAGGAACATCGTCAGCTCCGGCTTGGCTCGTCCCGCGAGGCGCTGCTGGAGCACCTGCTTGACCTGCGGGATCACGAGCTCGGCGGTGTGCTCGAACGCGATCGGCGTGCCGTCGATGACGAGGGATCGCGGAGTCGCGACCAGCGAGAGCCGGTTGACGTCGAGTGCGTCATAGCCGGTGCCGGCCACGGTCGGCACCTCGACGGGCCGCTCCGTGATCGACCGTGCGTCTGCGTTTGCCGAACCGAACACAAAAACGACCACCAGGAAGGCGCGCATGCGCCGTCAGCCTCGCCACAGACGAGCAACCTCGAAACCTGGCTATTCGGTCAGCCCGGCTAGCTCTTCGAGCCGACCCCGGCGATCGGCGCGTAGCCGTCGTCGTACGGCATGTCTTCGTAGTCCTCGCGGTACAGCGCGCCGAGGTGCTTGCCGACGAAGACCTCGATCAACTGTGGATCGTACATCTTGCCCGCGGTCTTCCTCAGGATCGCCTCGCACTCCTCGATCGGCAGCGCGGACTTGTACGGGCGATCGGTGGCCATCGCGTCGTACGCGTCGGCGATCGCGACGATGCGCGCCGAGATCGGGATCGATTCGCCGACCATCTTGTCGGGGTAGCCGGAGCCGTCCCAGCGCTCGTGGTGGTTGCGCACCGCCGGCATGATCGGATGCAGCATCTCGATCTTCGACGCGATGTCGTAGCCCTTCACCGGGTGCTCGCGCATGTGGACCCACTCGGCGTCGTCGAGCGGCCCGGGCTTCAAGAGCACCGCGTCCTTGATGCCGATCTTGCCGATGTCGTGGAGGAACGCGCCGAACTCGAGCGTCTCGAGGCCATCCGTCGGATAGCCAGCCTCCTTTGCGAGCACGAGCGAGAACGCGGCGACGCGACCGCAATGACCCTTGGTGTAGGGATCCTTCGCTTCGATCGCTTCGGCGAGCCCGAACAGCGCCTGGCGGTTTGCGATCTTGAGCTTCGCGTAGCTCTCCTCGAGCTCCTTCGTGCGCTCCTTGACGACGACGTCGAGCAGCGTCTCGCGGCGTTGCAGCTTCTGCTGATCGAGCGACAGCTTGCGGACGAGCTCGCGCTGCTCCTCGACGAGGGTCAGCAGTTTCATGCCCTCTCCGACGAGCGCGACCAGCCGCGAGCGCTCGCTCGGCTTCGCGACCAGGCGAATGATGATGCCCTTGTGGGCGGGGCGGTAATCGAGCTCGACGGCTTCGTCGGGCGACGACACCAGCGCGATGCGGAGGGCCTCGGGGGCGTGGATCACGCTCGCCTCGAGGAAGCCGACGCCATCGAACGAGGTGTTGGCCGCCTGACCCTGGAACGCGACGACCACCTGCGCGGGATGAGCGCGCAGCTTGTTGAGCGCCTCGACGGTGGACCGTGCGGTCTCGACTTGCAGACCGAGTCCACCGAGCATCTCGGCCAGTTCCCCGAGGGCTTCCACCTGAGGGTGTGCGACGAGCGCACGGAACCGACGAGTCACCCGCCGACTATATCCCTGGCAATCACCCTAACAATAGGTAGATTGCAGCCGGCTCGCAGGCCCGCGGGCGGTGGAGAAAATGCAGTCCGAGGTCACAGGAAATCTTTCGGGTCTCAAGGCGAGCGAGATCAAAGCGCTCGAGCGTCTGTATCGCCGCCGCGTCGCACCGACGGAGGTGGTGTCGAGCGAGCTCGCCGCCCAGCTCGCCGAGCAATCGGCCGAGATCCATCGGCAGGTCGGCGTGCTGATCGACCGGCGTGGCGCGATCGCACACGTGATGGTCGGTGATGCGTCGAAGATCTTCCTACCCGACCTCGGCCGTATGCGCGGTGGGCAGGCCCGCCTGCGCGGCCTGCGGCTCGTCCATACCCACCTCCGTGGCGAGTCGCTGACGCGCGATGACTTCACGGACCTGGCGTTGCTGCGGCTCGATGCGGTCGCGGCGATCACCGTCGATGCGGCGGGTCATCCCGGCAAGCTGTTCATCGGGCACCTGATCGCCGATCCCGACGCTCCCGCCGATCGCGCCTGGTGCGAGCTCCCCGCGGAGCAGGCCACCTCACCGCGGACGAACTTCGCGGAGCTGATCGCGCAGCTCGAGGCCGAGCAAGCCCGGCTCGGGCGCGCGCTGGTTCGCGATCAGGCCCAAGGGAAAGATCGCGCCCTGCTGGTCCACGTCGGCCTCGGCAAGGCACGTGACTCCGAGGCACGTGTGGCCGAGCTCCAGGAGCTCTGCCGGACCGCCGGCGTCAAGGTGCTCGACATCCTCATCCAGCGTCGGCCCGAGGCCGATCCGCGGTTCCTCGTCGGTCGCGGCAAGCTCGACGAGATCTTGCTGCGCGCCATGCAGCTCGGTGCCGAGGTCGTGATCTTCGACCCCGACTTGACCCCGGGTCAGGCGCGCTCGATCTCGGATGCCACCGAGCTCAAGGTCATCGATCGTACGATGCTGATCCTCGACATCTTCGCGCAGCACGCGACGTCGCGAGACGGCAAGTTGCAGGTCGAGCTCGCGCAGCTCCGCTATGCGCTCCCTCGCCTGATCGAGAAGAACACGATGATGTCGCGGCTCACCGCCGGTCCCGGTGGCAAGGCCGGGCTCGGTGGTCGCGGCCCCGGTGAGACCAAGCTCGAGATCAATCGTCGCCGGGCCCGCGAGCGGATCCAGATCCTCGACAAGCGGCTCGAGGATCTCGCGGGCGATCGCAGGCTGCGCCGGCAGCGCCGCAACGATCGCGAGGTCCCGATCCTCGCGATCTGCGGCTACACCAACGCCGGCAAGTCCACGCTGCTCAACGCGCTCACGCAGGGCGACGCGCTCGCCGCCGACAAGCTGTTCGCGACCCTCGATCCGATCAGCCGTCGCCTACGCTTCCCGCACGAGCGGGAGGTCGTGATCACCGACACCGTGGGGTTCATCCGCGATCTGCCCGAGGAGCTGACGCGCGCGTTCCGCGCCACGCTCGAGGAGATGGCGGATGCCGATCTGCTGCTCCACGTCATCGACGGGTCGGATCCGGATCGCGATCAGCAGATCGCGGCGGTCGACAAGATCCTCGGTGAGCTCGGGCTCGCGGAGAAGCCGCGCGTCACCGTGTGGAACAAGTCCGACAAGCTGTCCGACGAAGAGGCCGATCAGTTGACGGCGCATGGTGGTGGGTTCGCGGTGTCGGCGCTCGATCGGCAGACGTTCGGGCCGCTGTTGCTCGCGATCGAGCGTGCGCTGTGGAAGCAGGGCAAGGACACGTCCGTCGCCCGCGTCGCACACGTCTGAGCGGGGGCAACACCCGGCAACCGCGTGAACTGCGCGTGACGTGGCTGGCCGTCGGGCTCCGCCCTGGCACGCTGCATCCGTGGACCGGCGCGGCTTCATCGTCTGGACGCTCGGTGGCGTCGCAGGGGCGGCGCTCGCAGGGTGCCGCGTGTTGCGCCCGCCGCCATCGACGGGGTTGGGCGAGCACGAGGAGAAGGTGCTCGCAGCGATCGCGGACGTGTTTCTACCCGGTGACGACGGCACCCCGGGTGCGCACGAGGTCAACGCGATCGCGACCATCACGAACCCCGACTACGAGGTCAGCCGCTACCTCGCGAAGACCGTCGACGATCTCGACAACTGGTGCCTGTCGACGAAGGCCAAGGGCTTCCTCGGGCTGTCTCGCCGCGATCGCGAGCGTGCGCTCGAGCAGCGCATGGGCATGCACGGCAGGCTGATCCGCTCGCTCTATCACGAGGTCTACGCGGGCATCCTGCTGCTCACGAAGCTCGCGTACTTCGGTGCGATCGCGAGCCCGTTCGGCACCAACTACCTCGCGTTCCCCGCGTCGAGTCGCGGCTACGCGCCGGGCAGTGCGGCGGGTGCGTGGGCCTCGCGCGACCGGCCGTGGGCGATCGTGCCCGGTGCGGCGTCGTCGATCCTCGTCGAGGGAAAGGGCAACGCGACGAGCGTGCGGATCAGCGCGTTCGCGATCACCGACGCCGAGCTGCGCGCGACCTTGCGCTTGCGAGCACCGAGTGGCGCCCACCGCGAGCTCGCGATGGCGACCAAGGACGGCGAGGGCTGGCTGATCCACGCCGATGCTTCGGTCGGTGGAGTCGCCGCCGGCAACTGGACGCTCGAGGTGGCTCACCCCGCGGGTGCCGGCACGCTCGCGCACTGGTCGATCGTCGTGCGCACCGATCTCGACGACCGGGCAGGGACATGACGTTCGCTCGCCCCGCCGACGTCGCTGCGCTCTCGACGGCCCATGCGGACGGTTCATGAGTGACGTCATCGTGATCGGCTCGGGGTTCGGTGGCTCGATCGCCGCGAAGCGGTTCACCGAGGCTGGCCATCGCGTCACCGTGCTCGAGCTCGGCGAGGACTGGAGCGAGGAGGCGAAGGCGAAGCAGTCGCAGGATCCGGCGTTCCTGTTCCGGTTGCTGCGCGACTATCCGCACGATCACCTGCGCACGCATCCGGCGATCACCGTCACCCAAGGCATGGGCGTCGGCGGCGGCTCGCTCGTCTACTCCGGCATCCATCTGCGCGCACCGGCAGCCGCGTTCGACGGTTGGCCCACGGGCTACACCCGCGAGCAGCTCGATCCGTACTACGCGCGGGTCGAGCAGCGCCTCGGCGTCGCCGCACTGTCGAACGCGCTGGAGTTCGATCGCGTCAAGGTGTTCGCCGAGGGCGCGCGCAAGGCGGGACTGCCTCCGCCTGCCGCGTTGCCCCTCGCGATCCAGCCGAGCTGCACGCGGTGTGGCTGGTGCGTGCCGATCTGTAGCTTCGGCAAGAAGACGACGATGGCGCAGTCGTATTTCGCCGATGCGCAGCGCACGGGGCGCCTCTCGATCCTCGCGCATCGCAAGGCCGCGTATGTCGCCCGGATCGGCAGCCGCTATCGTGTGTGGTGCTGGCGCACCGATGGCGTCGCGCGAGACTACCACCGCGTCACCAGCGGACCGCTCGAAGCTCGGGATGCCGACCTCGTGGTCGTCGCGGGCGGCGCGATCGAGTCGCCGGTGCTGCTCGAGCGCTCGCTCTCCGCGGACCTACCGAAGGGCGCCACGCATCTCGAGGTGCCGACCCGCTTCCTCGGCAAGGGCCTCGACGGCACGGGCGACTTCGTCCAGGGCGGCTTCGTTCCGCAGCGCGTCGACGGCTTCAAGGGCGCGGTGATGATGAGCGGGATCGATCTCGGTGACTACATCCTCGAGGACATCCACTCGATCCCCGTCGCCGCTGCGGTCACGCTCGGCGCGCGCGCCCCGAATCTGAAGGACTGGGGCGCCGAGTACAAGGCGAGCTTTCGCGATTTCGGTCGTCACGTGCTCGCGATCGCGATCGTCGGCAAGCAACGCACCGAGCGCACGATCGTGGTCACCGACGACCACGGCAACGCGAAGGTCGGCGGCACCGCGTATCTCCCGGCACCCGGTGCGCTCGAAGCCGCGCGCGCGATCATCAAGGCGCTCGGTGGCGAGCCCGCGAGGACGCCCTGGGAGACCAGCGGGACCGCGTTCACCGTGCATCCCACCGGCGGGTGCGCGATGGGCGAAGGCCCCGACGCCGTCGTCCGCGCACGCGACCTCCAGGTGCAGCACAACCCCGGCCTCTACGTGATCGACGGCAGCGTGTTGCCCGGCAACCCGATGCGAAATCCCTCGCACACGATCGCGGCCGTCGCCGAGCGGGCCCTCGACGCGATCCTCGCGACCTGATCGCCAAGGGGCGCCCATCGTCGACCGTTCATTGCTACGCTGCGGGCCGGTGCTTCACCGAGGTCGTAACCGCTGATGCCGGGAGGACGCCAGGTCCGTCCCCGCGGCCGGCCCTACACGTTCGCGTGTCGGGACTGCAAGATCACGCTGCACGACGGCGTCGACTACACCTGGTGCCCGCGCTGCGGCAACGAGGTCGACTGGATCGACGGCCGCTACCGCGTGCTCACCTGCACGCCCTGTGACCTGCTGGTCAACAAGCGCGTCGTCGAGCACGACCTCTGCCCGAACTGCATCCTGCCGCTGACGTCGATCTCCGGCCCGCTGCGGACGGACGACCAGCCGACAGCCGCGCCGCGCCCGCTCTGGGTGATGACTCGCCGGATCGGCCTCGCCCTGATCCTGGTCCAGGCCGCGCTCGCGCTCCTCGATCCCGACGCATTTCCGTACCTCGGCCCGCTGCTGGTGTTCGCGCAGCTCGCCGGCTGCTTGCTTGTCGCGTGGATGGTCGCGGGCTCCGGCGAGATCCGCGCGCTCGCCAGCTACCACGCGACGCGCGTGATCCACGGCCTCGAGCACGCCACCGCGAAGGTGCTGGAGGAGCGTGGCGTCCCGGTCGGCAGCGGGCAGACCTCGCACGGGATGTTCGCGCTCGAGGTCCGCCACGACGGCACGCTCTACGAGAGCTTCGAGACCACCGTCCGCGACGCCGCGACCGACGCGATCACGCGCATCCGCTTCGGGGAGCACACGCTCGCGTACGATCGCCGCTGCGGCACCAACTACCTCGTCGGGCTCTCGCTGCTCGCGCTCGCCATCGTCGGCGTCGGCCTCGCCGCGTCGATCCTCGGCGTGCCCTCCGGCCTGACGTTCGGGGCCTCCGTGATCGCCGTGTTCGCCGCCCGTCTGGTCGCGCGTCCCGTCGGGCTCGCCGCGCAGCGCTGGCTCACGGTGTCGACCAACTTCTCCTCCGCGGTGGTCACGCACGTCGAGAAGCGCGTGTCCTCCGACGGCGACACGCTCACCGCGATCGTGATGATCGACGTCATCCCGAAGCCGCGCACGCGCTCGTCCGACGTCGACGCCGTGTCGCCGATCCCGATGTGACCGATCCTGCACGAAGGCCCACGCTCGCCCGGATCGCGCTGCCGCTCGCGATCCTCGCCGTGTCGACGGGCGCGCCGTTCGCACGCTGGGCGGCGCCGGCCTCGCCGATCGCGATCGCCGCGCTGCGCGTGCTGGTCGCCTCGCTGCTGCTGTTCGCCGTCGGCTACCGCGAGCTCGCCGGCCTCCGCCGCGCGTCGGCTCGCGAACGCCTGCTGATCGTCGCCTCCGGGCTGCTGCTAGGCCTCCACTTCGGCTCGTGGATCGCCTCGCTCTCCTTCACGTCGACGGCTGCCTCGGTCGCGCTGGTCTGCACGAACCCGATCTTCGCCGCCCTGTTCGGCACGCTGCTCGGTGACCGTGTCCAGCGTCGCGAGCTCGTCGGCATCGCGATCGCGGCGCTCGGCTGCGCGGTGCTCGCCGGTGGCGACTGGTCTGCCGGTGGCGATGCGCTGATCGGAGACGTGCTCGCGTTGATCGGTGCGGCCTCGGCGGCGGCGTACCTCGTCGTCGGTCGCAAGCTGCGAACCGCGGTGCCGCTGTTGCCGTACCTGGGCTGTGTCAACGCGATCGCGGGCATCGGCCTCGCCATCACGGCCTTCGCGATGGGGGCGGATCTCACCGCTCTCCCGGCCCACAGCTATCTCGCGTGTGCGGGTGCGGCGATCGTCGCGTCGCTGATCGGTCACAGCCTGCTGAACGCGGCGGTTCGCAAGACGCCGACGCACCTCGTCGCGCTGGCGATCCTGGGCGAGCCGATCGCGTCGTCGTTGATCACGTGGGCGCTCTTTGCAGAGCAACCGCCGCTCTACGCTGCGGCGGGCGGTGCCGTGATCCTCGCCGGCATCGCCATCGGCTTCGTGCGTCGCGCTACGCGTCCGCCTTCGGCTTCGGATCCTCGTCGAGCACCGTGAGCGCGATCGCCATGGCCTTCTTGGCCCGCGCCACCATCGCCTCGTCCGACTTGATCTTCTGGTACGCGCGCAGCACCTGATCCTGGTAGCTCGCGTTCTCCGTCTCGAGACCCTCGATCTCCTTCCTCAGCTCGGAGATCCGCGCATCGCGCTCGGCGATCGCCGCCGCATGCCCCCGCAGCTCGGAGTTGCGATCCGCGATCGTCTGCACGGCCGCCGCGAGCTCGCCTTCGCTGCGCTTGATCGTGTCGCGCGCGGCCGACAGGCCACGCTGCAGCTCGTCCTTCTCCGTCGCCAGATCCTTGACCACCTTCGCGTGCTCGGCCGCGGTGGCCTTGCGCTCCTTGTCGAGCTCGGCTTCCTTCGCAGCCATCGCACGCTGGTGCTCGGCATCGGCGACCGCCTTGACACGGATCGTCTCACCCGCCGCGACGGCGAGCGCGCGCTCCTGCGCGGCCCTTGCTTCGGCGAGTGAGGAAAGGTGCTGCGCATCGGCGGCCTCCCTCTCGGCCTGGTGACGCGCCGTGGCCTCCTCCATCGAGCGCTTCGCCTGCACCAGCACGGCCTTGAGCTCGGCGACCTCGCGATCGCCGAGGTCCTTGACCGACGCGAGCTCGGCCGCGTGCTGTGCGGCGGCGTCGGCGAGCGCGCGCTTGTGGTCGGCCTGTGCCCTCACGAGATCGTCGAAGGCGGCCTGCTTCTCGGCGGCGAGTGCCGCGAGCTCGGCAGCGTGGGCCGCGGCTTGATCGGCCGCGACCTTCGCGTGGTCCTCGGTGAGGCGAGAGCGCGACTGCTCGTGGAGCGCGAGGACGTCGTCGAGCTCCTTCTTCGCACCGTCGAGCTTGATGCCGTGGAGAGAGGCCTGGCGGTCGAGCTCGACCTTGAGCTCGGCGAGCGCCGCGGTGTGCGCGATCGCTTCATCCTGGCGCTGGTTGACGAGGTCCACTTCACGCGCGGCCATCGCGGCGGCGTGGTGGTTCGCCTGCTCGGCGAGCTCGGTGGCGTGCTGCTGGACTTGCTGCGCGACCGACTCGGCGTGCGCGGCGCGAGCTGTCTCGGCGTCGGCGTGTGCGCGCTCGAGGGCTGCGGCCACCTCGGCCACGGCCTTGTCGCGTGCGGTCGCCGTCGCTGTGCGCTCCGCAGCCTGTTCCCGTTGAACCTCCTCGAGCTCGGCGTAGACCTCTTCGATGGCCTGATCGCGCGCGACGGTCAGCGCGGCGAGCTCGGCGGCGTGCTCGCCCTTGGTCCGAGCCAGCTCGGCAGCCTGGGCCGCGAGCGCCTGATCGCGCGCGGCGGTCAGCGCCGTCCGCTCCGCGACATGGTCGTGCTGGACCCGCTCGAGCTCGCCCGAGAGTTCGGAGATCGCGGCCTCGCGTGCAGCTGCCAGCTCGGCCTGCTCTGCCTCGTGCTCGGACGCGATCCGCGCGAGCACGGCGGCGTGCTCGTCGCGCAGCCGCTGCACCGCAGTCTCGCGAACGGTGGCTTGCTCTCCGGCGGTGCGCTCGAGCGCGGAGGTGTGCTCGGCGGCGGCGCGGGCGAGGGCTGCATCGCGTTCCTCCGCGAGGCGCGCGAGGCCGGCAGCGTGATCGTCGCGCAACCTCTGGAGCTCGCCCGCGTGATCGGCGACGAGGCGCGTCGCGGCCTGCTCGGCCTCGGCGGCGGTCTCGGTGCGCACGACCTCCACTGCGGCAGCGGCTTGCTTGCGCGAGACCTCGAGCGCGGCGGCCTGCTCGGCGTGTGCGGCCTCGAGCGCGGTGGTCTTCTCCGCGGTCAGCTCCTGCCGCAGCTTCTCGAGGGCCCCGGCCTGTGCGCCGGCATGCTCGACACGCAGCTGCGAGAGCTCGCCCTGGTGGCGCGCGATCATCTGCTCGCGCTCGACCCGCAACGCACGCTCGGCATCGGACGCGGACGCAGCGCGGTTCGCCCGTTCGGTGGTGAGGTCACGTTCGAGCTGCGCCTTCGCAGCTTCCGAGGCGGCCAGGGCGTGCGAGCGCGTCTCGAGCTCGGTTTGCGTCGAGGCGACCTGTGCGGCGAGGTGTTTCTCGTTCGCGGTCAACGCCGTGACCCTGGCACCGTCGACCGCAGCGCGCTGCTCGAGCTCGGAGACCTTGGCTTCACTGTCGCTGCGCAGTTGCTGTAGCTGGCGCAGTCGATCCTCGAGGTCGTCGACCTCGCGCGCCTTCGCATCGCGTTCGCCGGCTGCCTTGCGGAGCTCGGCATCCTTGCCGTTGAGCTGCTCGCGCAGGTTGAAGAACTCGCGCTCGCGGCTGCTCCGCGATGCCCCACCGTCGCCGGCAGTCGCGCGGGCACGGTCGAGCTCGGTCTTGAGCTGGGCGACCTGGCGCTCGAGCTCGCCGATCTTGCGCAGCGACTTGCGATCGTAGACGCCCGACTGCTCGTTCTCTGCATCGGCGGCGATCGCATCGAGGCCGAGATCGAAGGCCGGTGGCCGCGTCGGGGTGGCGGCGCGTGGCGGCACGATCGCGACACCCACCTGCGGCTCGGAGGGTGGACGGATTTGCGGCTCCGATGGTGCGCGCGCCACCACGGGCTCGGGTGCTGGTTCCGGCGTCGTCACCCGCACGGGCTGGACCTCGGGCACCGAGTCCTCGATCACCGGCAGCTCCTCGGAGTCCTGATGCACCAGGTTGACGTGCGGCACCGGCTCGGGCACGCCGCCGGAATCCTCGAGCTGTTCGAGCTCCTCCTCGATCAGGAGGTCATCGGCGTCGAGCATGATCGCCGGCGCCGATTCGAAGTGAGGACCTCGCTCGATGGGCTCGGCCGCGACGACCTCGACGACCGGCTCGGGTGCGGGCTCCGGCGCTGCGACCTCGATCGGAGCACTCAACGCCCCCCGCGGTGATTCGCGGCTGAACGTGTCGAACACGTCGCTCGGCTCCTTGGCCTCGACCGCTTGTGGTGTGGCATCGTCGACGATGTCGGGAAACTCGAGCGTCGGCGGGCCGGGCTCGATCGAGTCGATCGGGTCGATCGGCTCGATCGAGTCGATCGGGTCGATCGGGTCGATCGGGTCGATCGGGTCGATCGGGTCGATCGGCGAGTCCTCGATCACCTGCGGTGCCG
>JANNBP010000559.1:0-35016 GCA_031385555.1 Deltaproteobacteria bacterium
ACCGCACGCCGATCGTGAAGATCACGAAGGCGAAGCTGATCGATCTCCGCAGCGAGCTCCGCGAGCGCGAAGAGCCGCTCGCGCCAGCGACCATCAACACCCTGTTCGCCTCGCTCTCCGGCGCGTTCAACTACTTCATCGAGCAAGGCTGGTGCAGCGACAATCCGACGAAGTTCATCAAGCCGCTCGAGGTCGCGGAGCGCCCGTTCCTGTGGCTCCAGTCCGCCGGCGAGGTGCAGAAGCTGCTCAGCGCCTGCAACGAGAACATCCGCACCCTGGTCGCCGTCCTGGTCGGCACCGGCATGCGCCTCGACGAAGCGCTGCACCTGATGTGGGTCGACGTCGATCTGCAGCACCGCGTGATCCACGTGCATCGCGGTCGCCGTGGGGCGCCGAAGTCAGGCCGGCTGCGCCACGTCCCGATCTTCGACTCCGTGCTCACGGTCCTGCGCGAGATGAAGCTGGCGAAGGGCGACAACACCCTGCTGTGGCCCGGCGCAAAGTTCGACAAGTTCGACGAGCAGCTACCGCGGAACAAGACGAGCGTGTTCCGGCCGTTCAAGGCCGCGGTCGAGCGCGCCGGCCTCTCGAAGAAGTTCCGCCTTCACGATCTGCGGCACACCTTCGCCGGCCTCTTCCTCGCGTCCGGCGGGGACATCTTCAAGCTGTCCAAGATCCTCGGCCACTCCAGCGTCGCGATCACGCAGGAGGTGTACGCGCACCTTCACCCGGACGCGTTCGCCGAGGACTACAGCCGCGTCTCGTTCGCGATGCCGGACAGAGCTGGTGTGGTGTTGAAGCTTCGGGCCGAGTGAGTCGATCAGGTCGAGCTCGCCATGTGCAAGAAACTTGACACGCGAGGGTCGGTCCGAATGATCAGGGTATGAAATCGATCGCAGAGCAACAATCCACCATCGAGCCTACCGAGCCGCTCGCATGGGCGGAAATCTGCGCACGTTATCCTGATCAGTTCGTCTGCTTGGTCGACGTGGTAGCGGTCGAGCTACGCAGCCCGCGGATCGCCACCGGCAGGGTCGTGGGAAACGGTCCCACGCGACGTGAAGCGTTCGATCCGATCCGCAACGAGCTTCAATACACCGAATGGAAGGTCACCTTCACGGGCAAGTCGAAGACGCCCTTGCGGCGGCCTCCGGTGTTTTTCGACGAATGAGGATCTCGCGTTCTTTTGACTACGAGGACGACTTGATCCTCGTCGAAGTGACGATCCGCGGGCCACGAGGGTCTGCTCGCCCGAACCTCGTCCTAGATACCGGCGCCGCCGCAACGACCATCCTCCCCGAGATCCTCGATGAGATCGGCTACGGCGCACGCGACGGCAACAAGCCTACGAGGGTCCGCAGTGCGATCGGCGAGGAGCACGGATACACGCTACGCGTCGCGGAGTTCTCGGCGCTCGGAGTGACTACGCCGAACTTCATGGTCAACGTCTTCGATCTTGATCACGAAGGCGTCGACGGGCTGCTCGGCATGAACTTCCTTCGGCATTTCAACTTCGAAGTGCGGCCCGCCGATCGGCGGATTCTCATCGAGCTGATCAGCGGCGATTGGCGAGCCATCGTTGACGAGTGACCGCTCCGTGCTCGTTACGTGGGCTCCACATCCAGGAATGCGTCGTCGTCGTACTCGATGGTCAGCTCCTTCGGCGGCGCGATGCCGAGCGGCGCCTCGCCACGCGCGTAGCCGATGCCGCGGTAGCCGCGAAGCCGCTTCTCGAACATGCGAAACAGCATCGGGACCTCCCTATCCACGTAGTCGTAGATCTGAACCTCGCATTTGTTGGGATGCAGCCGATGGAGACGTCCGGCGTACTGGATGAGCGTGCCCTTCCACGACACGGGTAGGGTCAGGAACAGCGTGTCGAGGCGAGCGTCGTCGAAGCCCTCGCCGATGTAGCGCCCCGTCGCGAGCAGGACGCGCTCGTCGTTGGGCGGGATCGACGCCATGCGTGCGAACACTTCGCGTGTCTGCTTGGCTCCCATTCCACCACGCAGCACGATCACGTGCCGCACCACCCGCTCCAACTCCCCAGCGAGGTAGTCGAGATGATCGGTGCGCTCGGTCAACACGATCGGCGAACGGCCACCTTCGATCGCCGTGATCACGTCGTCGACGATCATCCTGTTGCGGGCGGGGTCCTGCGTGAGCTGTGCGTAGAGCTGCTGGATCGGCACGTCGGCGGTCGCGGCGCGAAACGCGGTCTCGCGCGCGAACAAACGGTGTTCGAACGGGCGCCGGCCAGCTTGCGCCTTCGCGTCGATGGCGAACCGAACCGGGCCGAGTTGCATCTCGACGATCGGATGATGGCCGTCCCGCCGCTTCGGGGTCGCGGTCAGGCCGAGCACGTATCTCGCTTTCGCGGCGGTTACCACACGCTCGAACGAAACCGCGGACACGTGATGGCACTCGTCGACGATCACATGACCGTAGGCGCCGACCACCTGCGCGAAGTCCTCGCGGCGCGCCAGGCTCTGCACCATCGCCACATCGAGCGTGCCGGTAAGCTTGTCCTTGCCACCGCCGAGCTGACCGATGGCCTTGATGTCGAGGTCGAGGAACATGGCGAGCTGCGAACGCCACTGGTCGAGCAACGGCCCGCGATGCACGAGAACGAGCGTGTTGCGCCCGCGTACCGCAGCCAGGTACGTGCCGATCACGGTCTTGCCGATACCGGGCGGAGCCACGAACACGCCGATCTCGTGGTCGAGGATCGCCCGTGCGGCACCCTCCTGGATCGGCGTCAGCGTTCCGTTGAACCGAGCATCCAGCGAGGTGCCACTCGTGCGCTGATCGTCGAGGTCGATCGCAATCTGGTGTTCGTCGAGGATCGCGATCACGTCGCGCAAGCAGCCGCGAGGCAGAGCGAGGTGGTTCTCGAACATCTCCGCGCACGAGATCACACGCGGTGTCCGCGCCGTGGACAGGCGCATCGCCTGCTTCTTGTGGAACTCCGGGTTCTCGAACGCCGCCGTGCGCTTCATCAAGCTCATCAGCGGCGATGGAAGGCCGACGGCCTCGATGAACAGCCGCTCCGCGAGCACGACCGAGACGCGCGGTGGGAGCGGGCCATCGACGCGGACAGACTTCCGCACCCGCAACGGGACGAGCGCGGGCTCGTCGATGCTCTCGCCCGCGCGGATGCCCAGCACTCGATCGTTGCGTGAGGCGTCCGCGACCAGACGCTCGACGGTGCCAGGATCGATCCGAGGCATCGCATCGAGCACGTCCCATTGCAGCTCGCCCGGGAACGGCAGGAGGTCATCGTCGAGCAACTCGGTGTTGCCGTGAGGGCGCGCCTCGCGCTGGAGTGGCAGCGCGATCAGGTTACCGAACCCACCCTTGGGCATGTGGTCCTGGCTTGGAAACAGTCGGTCGTACGAGTCGAACGACAGTTCGTGGCGAGCGGCCATCGTCTCGGTCAGCACGTAACATCCGAGCTTGCGCGCGGCCCACGCTGCGATGGGCGCAGAGAAGAAGAACCACACGTGCGCACCGTTTCCCGACCGGGAACGCTCCACCGCGAACGGCAACGCCAGCTTGCGACAGGTCGCGACGAACGCGCGCACGTCGTCGATCCACGCAGCCTTGTCGAAGTCGACCGCGAGAAACCAACAACTGCCATCGGGCAGCATCGGGTAGACGCCCATCACGTGTTCACCTCGGAGGTGCGCGAGATACGCGTCATCGTCGGCGGGCAGGAACGCCTGGTTCCGGCATTCGCCGCACTTCACCCGCGGCAACTCGCACTTGCCCTTGACGAACTTGTTCGCACACGCGGGGCCATAGCCCTGCCTGCCCTCGCGGCTCACGAAGCGCGTCGGATAGACGTCGACTCGCCCGCGGAACAGGCCGCGGAAGATCGCGAGCTTCTCGCCCGACGAACGTGCGCGCTGCTCGATCGGTGCTGGCGCGGTGACGGACGCTTCGGATACGGGCGCCGGCACCGCGTCCGCTATCGATGGCATGGCGGTCGCCGTCGAGGCCAGGACGACGGTGAGATCTGATTCGACGGCAACAAGCTCTGCCTCGAGCTCGCGGAGTCGCTGGGCTTCGCGATCTTGTTCAGCCTCCAACGCCGCAAGACGAGCGCGCGCTCGGGCGATCTCGTCGGTCAGCATGCGGGGACGGTCACGATCCATGGAACGAGTCGCCGGGTAGCGTACTCGTCGTACGGCGCGTTGCCACCGATCTCGACGACTGTCAGACCCTCGAGGCATCGTCGGTTCACTCGTGTTCGACTTCCCTTCTCTCGTCGCCAAGCTCCGTCATATCGAGGCGCTATTCGCCGGTGCCACGACGCCCGGCGAGCGAGACGCCGCCGACGCTGCCCGCGCCCGGATACAACAGCGACTGGCAGACCTCGCGTCGTCATCGCCACCGGTCGAGCTGACGTACACGCTCCAGAACCCTTGGTCGAAGATGCTGTTCGTCGCGCTCGTCCGCCGATACGGCCTCAAGCCGTACCGCTATCGCCGCCAGCGCCATACTACGGTGACACTGCGCGTCTCGCCGAGGTTCTCCGACGAGACGTTGTGGCCCGAGTTCATCAAGCTCGACCGCGAGCTGATGGCCCAGCTCGACACAGAGGTGATCGCGCAGGCAATTCACGCAGACACCTCCGACGTTGTCGAACGTGAAGGCCAGCTCTCTCTGCCCGACGGTGGAACATGACTACACAACGGAGCGCACCCCGCGACGGCGGCAAAGGCAAGGCTGCAATCCGTGCGAGGCGGTTCGACGAGATGGCTGCCGAGGCGACGGTCGATGCGTATGGCGAGGCCGAGCAGCTCACTGGCTGGTTCTGCATGCTCGACGAGCACGTCGAGCTTCCATTCGAGACCGCCGTGCTCGGGATTACCGTGATCGTCGAGACGCTCGAACAGCCAAGCGAGACGCGGATCGTCGCGGTGTGCCGCCGCGGGAAAGCGCGGCAGCCGATCGACCTGCTTGACCTTCCGTTACCGTCCCCAGCACCCGCGGGAACCGAATGGATCGAGGCCTATCGGCACTGGCGAAACTAGCAGCGTGTATTGGCGCGCACGTGCCCAGGTAGCATCAGGTGCGCGAGTCAGCGTTTACAGGCGGCGCGGTTGCCGAGCGCGCACGAGCGCTCGAGAAAACGCGTCGCCTCGTCGCTCTTCCCCTCGGCCATCGCGATCTTCGCGGCCAACGAACAGCCGGCGGCGTCAGCGGCGCTACAGGCCTTTGCCGCGATCTCGCGGGCGCGCACCAGATCCTGAACAACACCCTCGCCGTTCGCGTAAGCGCGCGCGAGCAACGCGCAGCCTTTTTGCTCTCCGAGATCGCACGCACGCTCCGCCGATTCAGCGCCGAGTTTCGGCGACACCTCCACGCCCTTTGCGTCCCCGGGTAAGCCGCCGCTGAAGTATTGCGTCGCAAGGGCTGCGCAACCAACACCATCACCGTCGTCACAGCCGCGACGCAGCCACTTCTGTGCTTCGAGCGGATCGGCGAAGGCGTTCGAGTATGCGAGCCCGGCGAGTGTGCACCCGGTCGCGACGCCGCTCTCACACGCCTTCATTGCGAGATTCCGACTGCGCTCGGGCTCGCGCGCTACGCCGTTGTCGCCGAACAACATCGAGCGACTGTACTGAACGCAGCCGCGCTGCTCGCCTCCGTCGCAGGCAAGGCGCGACAACTCCGCAGCCTTCACACGATCGCGCGCGACACCCAGGCCATCTTCGTACGCCTTCGCGAGTGAGACGCATGCCCGTCCGACCCGCGCTTCGCACGCCGTGGCCAGGAGCTTCGTGCCGCGACCGAAATCTCTCGCCGCGCTGTCGCCACTCATGTACGTGGTGCCGAGGCCGGCGCAACCGAGCTGACTGCCATGGTCGCAGGCGTCACGAAACATGCGTTGAGTATCGGTGTCGCCGCGACGTTCCTTGCGGTCCCAGATCTCGAACGCGCGTCCGGCCGTCTCATCCCACGTCGTCGTCGGCGATACGCGTTGCTCGACTTGCGCAGGAGGCTGCTGCTTCGACGCGCTGTCGCGACATGCCGCCAGCGCGAAGGCGACGGTCAACGCGCGAGCCGGAGCTACTGACAAGGCGCCCATGCCGGAGACGCCTCAGAGAAGAAGTCACTCGTCGTCAAGCGCAACGGGCCGGTGCCGTCGTCGTTGATGCGGTAGAGTTCGTTGTCCGTGTCGTCGCGTTTCGTCGTGATGGCAAGCTGCTTGCCGTCGGGCGACCAGCTCGGATCCTTATCCTCTTGCACGATCCCGGGAGTCACGTTCACGAGACTGGTGCGATCGGCGTTGATGATGTAGACGTCGTTCTCGTCGTCGATCGTTGGCGCCCCGTTGAACGCGATACGCGTCCCGTCGGGCGACCATACGGGATGGCCATTGACCTGCAACGACGGCACGAGCGCGACTTGATCGCTGCCATCGGGATTCATGGTGAAGATCGCGGTTCCGAGGCCACCGCGCAGTCCCTCGAATGCGATCTTCGTTCCATCCGGCGACCATCGCGGACCGGTGTCCGCGAAGTTGCTCATCGTGATGTTGACGGAGTTCGTGCCGTCGCGGTTCGCGACGTGGATCTGGAACTTGCCGCTCTTGAACGTGGCGTACGCGTTCTTCGTGCTGTCAGGCGACCACGTCGGCGAGTCGGCCTTCACATCGACGAGCTGAGGATTGCGGCCGTCGGCCTCCATCACGAACACGTCCTGGCCTGACGAGCTCGGGTAGTTCCGTTCGCTGACGAACGCGATGTACATGCCGTCGGGGGACCAGACGGGCTTGTAGTCGTCCTTGGCCACGCCTTGGGTTAGGTTAGCCAGGCCGGTCCCGTCCGCGTTGACGACCCAGATGTCCTTGCTATCGATCACCCCACGCTCGAACGCGATCCGAGTGCCATCGGGCGACCACACGGCGTTTTCTTCCGTCTGACCTGACGCACGACCGTCGATGCCAGTGCCGTCCGGGTTGACGACATAGAGGCCGTCAGTGCGATGGAACGCGATCATCGGCGTGCACATCACCGAGGCATCGACTCCGCCGTCGCCGCCGCTACCGCCGGCGCACTGACCACCGACTCCATCGCCGACGTCGAAGTCCGAGAACCGGTATCCACCGGGACAGTTCGGATCTGGATAGGCGCACCACTGCTCGCTCGGTCCCGCGAGACACATCCCGCCGGCTGCGAGATCGCAGTTGGTGTTGGCGCTACAGGGAACGTTCTGCCGGTTCGGACAGCCCGCGAGCAGGGTGATCGAAGCGGCGATGATCCAGCGCATGACAGGCACCAACCGGGCGGGCCCATGTTCGCCGAAACCGCCGGCAGAACCAAGTGATACGTGCGCCAGTGGGCTCATTTGGAGAGTGCCATCGACCACGTGCGCCTCCGGTTGCTTGGCGACATCCATCATCGCGAAGTGCCTCGACTTGTGCGGGGCACGATCGGAAGATGAGCCAGCGCAAGGAACGCAACCGCGGCAGCGGGCGGTCGATGGGCACACGTCATGACGCCAATGGGGATGTTTCGTCGGTTCGCTCTTGCCAGCGTTGCGCTACTGATCCTGTTCGCGAGCAACTTCGCGTTCGCTGATCCACTCGCGAAACCCAAGGACCCGACAGCGCAACAACGACTCACCGCGGGTAACAAGCTCTACCGCGTGCGCGAGTTCGAGAAGGCCGTGGGGGAATACAAGGCCGGCGCGCTGATCGAGGACGTCCCGGTGTTCCACTACAACCTCGGCCAGTGCTATCGCCAGCTCGGCAAGTACGAGGACGCGATCTGGCACTACGAGCGCTTCATCGAGCGCGGCAAGCCGACCGGCCAGATGCGCGGGGCCGTCGATGCCTTCCTGACGCAGATGCGCGCCGAGCTCGAGAAGAAAGCGACGACGCAACCGCCGATCGAGCCAGCGCCAGAGCCGACGCCTCCGACCCCGCCACCACAACCAAAGACAACCAAGGTGAAGGTTCCAGGCGAGCCTTGGTACCGCGATCGCATCGGTTGGGGGCTCGCCGGCGCGGGGCTCGTCGGCATCGGCGTCTCGAGCGGGCTATTCGCCAACGCAAAGAACATCGAGGGCGACGCGAACGACGAGATGATCCAGACCAAGCGCGAAGCGCTTCGCGATCGCGCCTCGAGCCGACGTACGGTCGGCACGATCGTCGGCATCGGTGGCGCGGCGTTGCTCCTCGGTGGCCTGGTCAAGCTCGCGCTCCGTCCGCCCGATCGCGAACAGACCGTGACAACGGCACTCGACGTCGGCATCACCGGCGACGGCGTGTTCGTGATGGGGAAGTTCTGAGGTCGCGATGATCGGCGTGCAGGTCGGTCCGCTCGTGATCACCCGCCAGCTCGGCGAGGGCGGCATGGGTGCGGTCTACCTCGCCGAGCATCAGGTGCTGCGGACGCCGCGCGTCGTGAAGGTACTGCTCCCGCAATGGACGCAGAACGAGACAGTCGTCCAACGGTTCGTGAACGAAGCGCGCGCCGCAGCCTCGATCCACCACCGCAACATCATCGGGGTTCACGACTGCGGCCAGCTACCGGACGGCTCCTGGTTCATCATCATGGACTACCTCGAAGGCGGAACGCTCGCGCGCTTCTGCACGTCGCAGGGCGGCCCGCTGCCGATCCACACGACACTGCAGCTCCTCGCGTCGATTGCGAACGGGTTGGAGGCGGCGCACGCCGCGAACATCGTCCATCGCGATCTCAAACCCGACAACATCTTCCTCATCCAGCACGAAGCGAACCCGCACCACCCGATCATTCTCGACTTCGGGATCGCGAAGCTCGGCGAGCAAGGCAACTCGGTGACGAAGACCGGCCACATGGCCGGCACGCCGGCGTACATGGCGCCCGAGCAAATGCGCGACCTACGGGTCGTGGATCGGCGTAGCGACGTGTACGCGCTCGGCCTGATCGCCTACCAGATGGTGACCGGCGGCTGGTTGCCGTACCAGGACGCGAACGAGAGCTACGGCGAGGTCAGCGCTGCGGAGCTCTATCACCGCCAGATGTCGCGCTCGCCGATCGATCCGCGGCAGCACGTCGCGAGTATCCCTGACCGCTGGGCCACCACGATTCTCGCCGCGATCCATCCCGATCCTGCGCGCCGCCCGCAAACCGCACGCGCGTTCGCGATCATGCTCGCCGAAGCGACGCCGGGCGATGCTTTCGAGCAGCCCGGGACCGACATCGTTCGAACGTACGCGCACGAGCTCCTCGAGATCGGCAACCTGCTCGAGACCGTACGCGCGCCGAAACCCGCTCGCGACTCGATGCCACCGGCGAAGTCTCGCTACCAACTCGGGGACAAGCTCGGCGCGGGCGGCATGGCCGAAGTGTTCCGAGGAACGATGGTCGGCGCCGAGGGATTCGCGCGTGCCGTCGCGGTGAAGCGCGTGCTGCCGGGGTTCTCCACGGTCCCGAAGTTCGCCTCGATGTTCGTGCAGGAGGCGCAGATCGCGTCGCGGCTCTCGCACCCGAACGTGGTGTCGGTACTCGACTTCGATCGCGATCCCGATGGCCGCTTGTTTCTCGTCATGGAATTCGTCGAGGGTCGCGACCTGGCAGACCTCGTCGGGACAGGCCTACTACCCTACTCGGCCGTGATCTTCATCGTGAGCGAAGCGCTGCGCGGGCTCGGTTATGCGCACGACCTCCCAACCGGCGACGTGCGCGGTGTCGTGCACAGGGACGTCTCGCCGCACAACGTGCTGTTGTCGTGGGAAGGCGCCGTCAAGGTCTCTGACTTCGGCATCGCGAAGGCGCACGAAGCCAGCGCCGCATCGGCATCGACGATGATCAAGGGCAAGCCCGGCTACATGTCCCCGGAGCAGGCCAACGGCGAACAGCTCGATGGGCGTTCCGACCTCTTCGCGGTCGGCGTGATGCTGTGGGAGATCCTGACCGGTCTTCGCCTGTTCGACGGCACGACGCAGGAAACGATCGCGCAAGTGCTGTTCAAGCCCATTCCGCGACCGAGCTCGCTGCGCCAGAGCGTGCCGCCTGATCTCGACGCGATCACGATGCGGCTGCTCGAACGCGACAAGCCGGGTCGCTATCCCAATGCCGAGACCGCGGTCGACGACCTCGCGCGCTGCGCCGACGCTCCGCGAAACGGTCGATCCGAGCTTGCTCGTCTGCTTGCCGAGCGCTTCCCGCAAGCCGTCGCTTCGCGCACGTCGAGGTCACAACTCGACTCGGGTGGAACACGCGAAGGCGCGAACGGCACGGCACGCACGGAACCCGATCGTCCTGCGCGACGAGAGGTGACGCCCTGGGACCGGCAACAACCGTCGACGACGCTCGCCGGCGCCGCGAGTCAGTCGGTGATCAACGATCGCCCGCCTCGCCGAATGCCGTGGATCGTAGCCGGCGCGGTAGTCGGTGTCGTCGCGATCCTCATAGTCGTCTTCGCAGTCACGCGCGAATCCGCTGCACCCGAACCGACTCTCGCTACGATACCGAAAGACGTGCGACCGGAGCCGCCTCCCGTCTTGACGATCACGACGACGCCAGCGGGCGCGGTGATCCGTGTCGACGGCGTGGCCAAAGGGCCATCGCCGGTGCGGCTCGAAGTCACCAAAGGTGCGCACGTTGCGGTGGCCGCCGAACGAGAAGGCTTCGAGCCTGTCTCGCAGACGATCGAGATCGGGTCGAACGACCAGACGTTCTCGCTCGCGCTCATCGCCCTGCCCGCCATGGCCGATGCGGGCGTACCGATCGATGCCGCCTCGACAGCCGTGACCAAACCGGCGCATCCAACAAAACCGGCACGACCGCCGACCGGAAGCAACAGCGGTACGTTCAACCCCAACGAAGTCGGCGGAGACTGACGTGCGGCATCTTGCGTTTTTGCTCTCACTGCCTTCTGCCTTCGGCGCGTGCGGCCCGTCCGACAACGGCGAGGTCGATCCCGACGGTGGTGTCGACGCACCACCGGGATGCAACCGACCGGACCTCGACGAACCGGGCTTGAAGGCCTATGTCACCGGCGTGGTCCAGCAACTCGCTGCCGCACCACGTGCGAACACCACGCAACGCGAAACCGCACGGACGTACCTGTCGAATGAGCTCACCGCACTGGGCTGGCAGCCCCAGCTCCAGACCTACGCGAACGGCGCGAACGTGTTCGCGACGATTCCAGCGACGATGGGCGACGGCAAGATAATCGTCGTCGGTGCCCACTTCGACACCGTCACGAACAGCCCGGGTGCGAACGACAACGCGAGCGGTGTCGCCGTCGTGCTCGCACTTGCGCGCTATCTACAGGACACGCCCTGTCGGACGGCGCCGATCACGATTGTCTTCTTCGACCAGGAGGAGCTCGGGTTATTCGGGAGTCGCGCATACGCGCAGACGCTCGTACCGGCGAACGTGCGCGCGGTCCATACGATCGATCAGGTCGCGTGGGATGAGGACGGCGATCGTGTCTTCGAGCTCGAGTTACCGACAGCGACGCTCGAAGCCGAGTGGCGTGCTGCCGCGAATGTCGTCGGCGCTACCGTCGAGACCACGACAACGACGGGAACGGATCACACGGCGTTCCGCGATCGCGGGTTCGCGGCCATGGGCCTCACCGAGGAATTCGTCGGCGGAGACACCTCGCCGTTGCGACATCAGCCTGGGGACACCCCGGCGAGCATCGAGCCGTATCTCGACTATCTCGTACTCGCGGCCAAGTTGACGGGCCAGGTTGTGCTGGAGGAAGTCAGCCCGTAGGTGTCCTTGATCGTCACGGCACGAACGAGCTTCGAGCCATAACTGCGGGTACGATCGAGCGCGATGGGGCGACGACGATCGCAGTGGACGCGGGCGAGGGTCATCGCCACCATCGAAACGTATCGCGTCGAGGGACGGTCGCTGGCGCTCGGCCGCGTCCCGATGGGTTTGGTGAAGGCGGCGGCGGAGTCATTCGGTTCGTATCAGGCCGCTCTCGACAGTGTTGCATCCAAGCCCGCCGGCGCGATCCGCGGACGCCATTGGAGCAGGCCCAAGATCATCGCCGCGATACGCGATGTCGTGGCTCGCACCGGTTTCGTGTCGCGTGATCCGAACCTGTGCGCCGTGGCGAGACGCTACTTCGGATCGGTACCAGCCGCGGCAAAGGCCGCCGGGATCGACGTGCGTCGGCACCGCTCCTGGACGCGCAACGACGTCCTCGCCGAGCTGCAGGCGATCCATCGCCGCGAGGGGCGCGTGACGATCGCCCTCACGCGCCAGGCCGGCGTCCGCGGTGCCATCACGAAATACTTCGGTGGGATCGCCGGTGCGTGCGAGGCCGCCGGACTCGCCGGGTTCCACAAGGAGCTGCGCCGCGAGCACGCCGCGCAAGACAGTCGCCGCGAGCTCGTCGGCAGACTGCGCGAGATCGCGACGAAGCTCGACCATCCCGTACAGGTCCACGACCTACCCTCGTCGCTGCACGCCGCATTGTTGCGCCGCTTCGGGGGCCTGCACACCGCGCGCGACGCAGCCAAGCTTCCCCATCCAGAGCCTCCCCGACTATGGACGCGCGAGCGCATCGTGGCCGAGCTGCGGCGCGAGCATCGACGAGGGACCCACCTGACCACCGGCGGTCTCAGAACCGCAGGCCGTGGCGATCTGCTCTCGGCGATCAAAGAGATCATGAAGTCGATCGTCGCCGCACGTCGAATCGCCGGCGTCCCGGAGCCGAAGCGTCTCCAGACGAGCTCCGCGCCGTTTGTAAAGATCTGGGACGAGCACCGCGTGATCGACGAAATCAAGGTGCGTGTCCGAGCCGAGCTACCCCTCGCCCCGTCGAAGGTTCCAGGCTCTCTACTCGCCGCCGCGTGCGTGTACCTCGGCAGTTGGCGCGAAGCGGTCGAGGCAGCGGGCTGTGACTACGATGGCTGTCTGCTCCGGCGGCGTCTCGAGGATGACGAGCTACTCGGACGTCTGCGTGCACTCGCGCGACACGAGCCGGAGATGACGTTGCGCGAGCTCGCCGCACTGCCGATCGGCAAGCTCGCCTATGGACGCTTCGGCACACCCGAGCGCGCCGCAGCGTCGATCGGTATTCGAGATTGGCCGAAGCGCCACGCCCATACGGTCCGCTCTCGAGAACAGCTCCACCGACTCCTTCGCGCACGCATCGGACGCGGGGAATCCCTCGCGAAGCCCGAGGTGCTCGAGGCGCTGCCGGAGCTGCGACAATCGATGCTTCGTGTCCATCCCGTGTGGGAGGAGGCACTGGTTCGCCTCGGACTCGGCGCTCACGCGCCGGCCGCCAAACACCCACGCCCTCGCGCCGCATCTCATCGCGGCGCGCGCCTACGATAGGTTCGCCGCGCTCATGGAGAAGCAGCCACGCCTCACGCGCTCGCAGGTGATCGCACGGTTGCGCGACCACGCGGCGAGGCACGGCCACGCCTCCACCGCAACGCTCGACCGAACCGACAAGATCGTCCTTCGCTCGATCCCGCTGCACTTCGTCGGGCTCGCCGCCGCGCGGCTCGCGGCGGGCGTCGCCGGCCCGCCGTACCAGAAACCCGCCCGCAAGACCGGCCCGAAGCCAGGCTTCAAGCCCCCGAACCCGCGAGTCGCGACGTGGTCGCGCGCGCGTGTCATCGACCAGCTACGTCGCCTCCATCACGCAGGCACTCGACGACGTGGCAAGACCTACTCAACGCGGGCCACTCGACATTGATCCGCGCGGCGAACAAGTATGTCGGCGGGCTCCAACGAGCGCGCCGCGCTGCACGCATACCGACGCCGAAGCGCCGCGGCGTCGCGAAGAACACGTGGACCAAAGAGCTCGTGCTCTCGACGATCCGCGCTCGACATCGCGCCGGCAAGCCGCTGGCGATGTCGCAACTCCCGCAGGGTCTCTACAACGCGGCCCGACGATTCTTTGGACGCTGGGCATCGGCACTGGCGGCAGTACACCTGGACGCCAAACAGCTTCGACTCTCGACGAAGAAGTACACCAAGCAAGTGATCGTCGAACGCCTCCGCGCAGCCAGCCGGTCCGGATCCGATCTACGTGCCGACAGCCTCGCGCGGGTCGTCGATCTGAAAGCTGTGCGGCGCGAGTTCGGGAATCTGCACGCTGCGCTCCGAGCAGCTGGATTGGAGGCCCAGCTCGGAGCGCGTCGGCACGGTGGGGCGAAGTGGACTCGCGACCGCGTCATCGAAACGCTGCGCGAACGGGCTGCGCGTGGTGTCTACACACTCACATCCGGCTTGCATCGCGTCGCGCAGCTCTATTTCGGCGGAGCCGCCAACGCGCGGGAGGTGGCGGGAACGCCCGTGGTCAGGTTCGCGCGCCTCCGATCGAAGTGGACCCGCGCGAGCCTACTCGACGAGCTACGTCGTCGCGCCGCGCGCGGCGAGCATGCGATGACGCCAGCACTTTATCGTGCGGCGAGGCTTTTGTTTGGGGGTGCGGGGCCGGCTCGCCGATCTGCTGGAGTCCCCGACCCGATCGACGCGCGGCGGGAGCGCGTCCAACGCGACAAGGCTGCATTCGCACGCCGCCATCGCGAGCGACGGCGTCCAAGGATCTAACCTCGAGATCGTACTCAGGTTGTCAGGCTCTTCGAGTACCGTTCCTCGATGGCCTTGACCGACAGGCAAGCGGCCGACATGCGTGCGTCGAAGGCTGTCGGAGAGGCTCATGGTCGAGTTGCACTGCAAGTCCGGGCACGGGCCGGCGACGGCCTTGCGCTTCGAAACGCCCTCACGTCCGAGACAGCCGGATTGTCCAAGCGTCTTATTGAGATCTACTCGGAGCTACCAGGGGCGTCGGAGCCGCCGTTGCGAGACGAACTCGTCGCCGCCATTCAGGAGTGGGTTTCATCCTTCATCAAGTCAGTGGCCGCCGCACAACGCGTGAACGTAGGCGCTGTGGCCCGTCTAGCCGCAACGCTTGAAGTGAATCACCGCGTGTCGACCAAGCGTGAGTTTGATTTGGCCGCGTACGACGCGTTGAAGAACTCTCCGACGACTACTCCCGACTCCGCGGTGGCGGCAGTTCACAAGGAAGTGCAAGTGCTCGACTCAAACCTCAGCGCTCGGCTCACAAACGGTGATGCACCGTCGCTGGATCCGATCGCCGACGGCGCGATTCCTACGATGCAGGACGTAGACGCGACCTCAGGTGTGCTGCGAAGCGGTATGGAGGTCTTGCTGCTGACGGCCACGGCAGTCGAGCGAGACGCGGTGCTTCATCGACTGAAACCGCTTGCAGATCAAGAACACGTTCTACGGATCTTCGCCGGCGCGCAGACCTACTACCTCGGCCGGCTCGGGTCGATTGCTGTCGCGTTGACGATGTGTCGAGCGGGTTCGCAGACGCGAGATGGAGCCACTCTCGTTACGTTCGAGGCTATTGGGCGTGTGCGAGCGCGCGCAGTCGTGGCAGTGGGCATGGCGTTCGGCGGATACACGGAAAAGCTGAAGATCGGGGACGTCCTTCTATCGACGCGCGTGATTCCGTACGAACCCAGCCGAAAGCAGGCTGCCGGTGACATTCACCGTGGCGGTGAGCCGGACGCGGGTGCACTTCTCTTGAACAGGTTCCGCGACGTGATCGGCTGGCGTTTCCTTCGAAGCGATGGCTATCAGTGTCGCGTCCACGAGGGCCCGGTTCTGTCGGGCGAGAAGCTTGTCGACTCCCTTCCCTTCAAGACGGAGATGTTCTCTGCGCACCCGGAGGCGGTTGGCGGCGAGATGGAGGGTAGCGGCGTTTACGCTGCCACCTCACGGAGCGGAGTGTCCGAGTGGCTCATCGTGAAAGCCGTCTGCGATTGGGGCGACGGGACTAAACACAAGGGATATCAGGCGGTCGCTGCCGCAGCCGCGGTGTCGCTCGTCGAGCATGTCTTTTCGCCTCCGAACGTGCTTGGCGACTTACCGCCGTATCGACCGGAGAATGGCGACGCTTCAGCCCCCGCCACGCCGCCGCATATCGTCAACAATTCCGGCGGCACGATCGGAACGCTGAACCTAGTTGCGGGCAATCAGACGATCCACATGGACGCGGGAGACATCGACGCATCGCTTTCCAGCGTCAAGATCCTCCTGAAAAACGGGCTAGTCAAAGAGGCAGGCGATTCACTATCCGATCTCGAGGCGCGGACGTGGGGGCGCATAACCGTCGCGCAGAAAGCTCGACTGCTTGCGATGCGGGCTTGGCGAAACATGCTGGTTGGCGACAGAGCGAACGCTGCACAAGACTTCCTTGCGGCCCACGAACTGAACCCCACTGACGAGCGAGGACTCGTCTACAAGTGTCAAGCGCTCTGGTCGCAAGGCTTGCGCGACGAAGCGTTTCGCGAAGCAACACGCATTCTCGCAACAGCGCCAAGCAACCCGCACGCGCGGGCATTCCTCATCATGGCGGCGCCCACCGAGATGCCCATCGACGAACTTCTCCCCGCCAAGTGGCGAGTGGTTCCTCTCGCATCTGAGGTTGCAATAGCTGCCGCTGAGCGAGTTCGCGCAACAGACCTTCCGCTCGCAGAGTCCATTCTCCGTAGAGTCGAACAGCCGAAGGACGACAATCTCGACTACTGGGCCGAACTTGGGAGCATTCTCGGACAATCCGACGATGAAAGACACCAGCGAGGCGAACCCATCGTAGTCAGCCGAACCGAGGAAGCAGTCTCCGCGCTGAAGCGAGCGTTTCACGAAATGAAGGGACAGCCCTTCCAGCGCCGCCGCGGGTACGCTTCGCTGGCGATCAGCCGGCTGATGAAGCGACTCGGACGTATCGACGAGCGCATCAAGTGGCTAGAGACGGCGCGCGAGCTGTTGCCTGACGAGAGCGATGTCGCAGCCGAACGCGCACAAGCTGCCTACGATCGAGGAAACTACGCGGACGCGGTCGAGCTTCTACGTTCAGTTATGAAAGCGCCGGACGCACCAGGGCTCACATGGCTTGTGTTCGCGCACGCCCTTATGAAGGTGGCGAGTCCGGACTCACTCCGCGAGGCCTTTGCCGTTCTCGACGTGGCGGCGGGCAACCCCGCGGCGGATGCAGCCGATCGAAAAAAGGCAGCCGTGCTACTCGCTGAGACTCAGCTCGACCACGATCGAAGCGGCGTGTTGCCAACCATTGAGAAGCATCGCGAGGTTCTTGGGCCCTACCAGAACGCGAAGCTGCGGCTAGTTCTCGCCGAGGAGAGTGGCCACCGCGACGACGCTGCACAGATCGCGCGGACGATGCTGCAACACGTCGAACACTACTCCTCAGCCGAGATCCTCGATCTCGGCCAAGGGCTACACGCCCTCGGCCTGAATGAGGAGTGCGTTGCAATCCTCGCGACGCGCGCCCCCCGGGACACACTCACATCAGCGACCAAGGTGTTAGTCGAAGCCGCGATGGCGCTCGGAAAGCTGGAACTCGTTGCGAGTGTCTGCTCGGCGCTTCGTCTGGCCGGGGTCTCGAATGGTCGGCTCATCGACGCCGAAGCCTACGTCCGTGCGCTTCGGGGTGACCTGACCGGTGCACTCTCGATCGCCTCGGATTGGCTGTCGAGGAATCCCGACGACAAGCGGGTCCGCCTACGTTGCGCGATGGTCGCCAGAGAACTCGGCCGCCTCGAGCTACTTCCCCGTCGCGCTGAGGAATTACCGGCGCCCACCGATCGCGAGCCGCAGATTGCAGGCTCGGTGGTTGACATCCTGCGTGCCGCCAGGGAGTTCGCCGAATCGCGGCGATTCGCGTACGAGAACCTCAAGAAGTTCCGCAAGAGCGAATGGGCGTGGAAAGCGCTAATTCAGGCGGCGATGCCGGCAGAGACGGATGCGCAGCCTCGCACTCCGGAGGATATTGCAGCGACTGTGGTTGGTCCCGGATGCGCCATTCGGATCAACGAAGGGAGCGACACAAGGTGGATTCGCATCGAGACGGATGAGGCGCTAGCAACCGCCGATGATGAATACGGCCCGGACCATGCCTTGGCACTCGCGCTTGCGGGCAAGAAGGTGGGAGACATCGTCGAACTGCCAAGACCAGCCATGTCGCTTCCCGTCCGCAAGATCCAGATCGAAGCGATCATGAGCTGCTTCACTCGCGCGTATCAGGAATGCATGTCTTCCTATGAGCGCCAGTTCCCGGAGTCGCCGAGCGTTTTCATGTTTCACGTCCCTGAGTCGGTCGAGGACTTCATCAAGATCCTCACACCGGGACTGAAGAATCGCCGCGACTCCGTCGAGGAACTCATGAAGGAATACGCCGCCAAACCCATGATCACGCTGCATGGCTTGGCCGAACTTTGTGATCGTTCCGTGTTCGACGTCATTCCATATCTCGTAACGACGAACACCGTCGTTCACGCATCTAGACCCGTGTCGGACATGAACTTGGCGCGCGAGTCGCTCCGCAGGATGCGGGAGATCATCATCGAAGCAACCGCAGTCTCTACACTGATGATGCTGGGGTTTGTGGATCGCGCCAAGCCGCTGTTCGACAAGCTCTGGATCGCCGTTCCAAGCGTCGACGAGCTTCGTGTGTACGTGCAGAGAGTCGCGCGCGATCGCCCGTCTGGCTATCTTGGGGTGGAAGGCGATCAACTCGTACTAACGAAACGGAACGAAGAGCTCGACGAGGAGCGCAACCGAAATCTAGGTTATGCACTCGCTACGATCGAGAGTTGGGATATGTTCGCCGAAGTCGATCGGCAGCAGCTATCGCAGACCGACTGGGATAACTGGAGCACCGTTGCCGGAACCGGCACAGCCGAGGCTCTTCATCGTGCGAAGCGGTTGGGCCTTCCGCTCTGGACAGATGACGTCGCGATTGCTGCCAGCGCCAACCACCTCGGCGTGAGAGCGCTCTCGACGCAGGCAGTCTTTGAAACGCTTGCAGGAGTGGGCGCATTGGCCTCCGACGAAGCGGCAGAGATCGGAGCCAAGCTCGTCGGATGGGGCTACGTGGATACGCGGACGCCGCCCGAGTCTTTCTTGGCAGCCACCAGACTTGCAAAATGGGACGCCAACTCGTGGCCACTTGCGCAGCACTTGAGCTTGCTGACCCGCGCGGAATGGCCCGAGCGGGCGCTCGCATTGGTCGCGGCCGAGGTATTTCGACTCTGGTGGAGCAATCACATTGCTCGCAACGCCGTCGATGCACTCGTGGTTGCGACGCTTATCCGACTTGCGGCACGCGCCAACGGCAACTCCGTCCTTGGCTTGCTGCTCCCAGCGATCTACGTTCGTTTCGGACTGGACGTCATCGGCTCGAGGTATGTTAGCGAGATCGTAGTCATGTGGCTCAAGTCCCACGGTTGATGTTGTCCCGCGGCCGAGCGAGTCGAGCAGAATGGACGCGGTGCCGCCGTCGACGTCTTCGAGAAATGCGGCCGGAGAGAACGTCTCCCCGTCGCAGTACGCTGGTGTGCCCCAATCCTAACTACCAGCTTGCCGGCCGGTCGCGAATCCTTTGCTTCAGCGGGAGCCGATCGTAGCCGCCGTCGTGCCTGCTCGGACCGAGCTTCTCGGTGATCTTGCCGCGCGCGAACGCGACCGCACTCTGGACGCTACGGAATGAATACACGCGCTCCTTCGGCCAGCCGGGGCCCCAGTAGAAGCGCACCTGATTTCCGGCTGGGACGACGTCCACGGAACCCCAACGGACAGTAATCGTCTTCGCACGGCGGCGCACGTACCAGCCGCGAGAGCCTACGCCGCTCTTGTTCGTCTCGATCTTCCCGATCTTTACGAAGTACGGAATGCCTTCCAAGGTATTCGCCCACGCGGTGCCCAGTCAACGCGGTAGGTACGTTCGCCGAGAGGCGGCTGTGCGCAGTCGCCTCCGAATCTAAACGGTCGGCTCGCGATCATCATCGCCACCCAAACTCACAAGAAGGTCTCGAGACCATGACGTGGACCGAGCAGCGAGGCCCGCGAGGTAGGATGACGCCGTGCCGCCGCTGACTATCGCAGCCGAGATCGACCGGTACCTACGCACCGGCGATACCGACATCGACGCACGGGCATGGCCGGGCGACCTATTCGAACGCGGGAAACGCCAGCACGCCGACCTGCGCGACGCGCTCGTGCGCGACGTGCGTCGACTGGCCAGCGGACGAGCTCACGCTCCTGTTCCGACGAACCTCGGGATCGAATTCACGCGCGCCAAGGTCGAACCCATGGTGCGCGGCTTGCTCACGCGTGCCGAGCAGGAAACCGCTCTCGCGACCTTCGAGAGGTCGGTGGTCTACGTCACGAGTGACACCATCGAGCCCATCCTCCGGAACCACATGTGGGATCGCTCGGCATGGGACCTCGCGAACATGTACCTCCTCAGCGTGGGCGCGAAGCTGCTCGGCAAGAAGGCCGCCCGCATCGTGGGCATGAGCGAGGAGACGACCTGCTACGTGTCGCCGGATTACTTCGTCGAGGGCGACCTATTCGCCGACTTCATCGTCCACGAGGCGGCGCATATCTTCCACAACTGCAAGCGGCGCACGGTCGGGCTGCACGAGACCCGGCGGAAGGAATGGTTGCTCGACATCGAGTTCACCAAGCGCGAGACGTTCGCGTACTCGTGCGAAGCCTACGCGCGCGTCATCGCCCGAGCGAAGAGTCCCACGGAGCGCCACGCCCTCGCGGTCGAGTACGGATCGAAGACGCGCATCTCGGAGGAGAGCGTCGACCCGGCTGAGGTGGCAAGCATCGTCACCGAGGCCGCGACGGCACGGAACGGCTGGAAGGTAATCCTCGCGCGCTGCGCGCCGATCGCGAGGCCGCGCACGAGTTGCGCGATCGACCGCGATCTGAACGCGAATGCCAGCGCGGGCTGATCATCGTTCGCGACGGGTCCTCCGCCAGTCAATGACCGCCTCAAAGCTTGACGGACGGATCGGCCGGCGGAATCGAGATGACCACACGCGTTGTGCCGTCGGCACGAGCCACGATTGCCCTGCCCGTCGCGACCGCGTGAGCGACCACGCTCCTGGCGTCCGCACGGTACTCCGCCTCGGTGAACACCCTAGGAGGCGTGGATTCGCTCTGGTGGTAATCGACCATGGCCTTCAATCTATCCATGCCCCGAGCCGGTTGATCATTTCTTACGACGGCGGACCTTCGTCTCGACCGCCTTGGGCTTCGCCGCGCGGCGCGTCTCGATGGCATGGATCGTCTTCTCGATCTCCGCGACCAAGACTGGTTCCTTCGGCAACACAGTGCGGTACTCGGCGGCCAGCTCCTTGTTCGGCAACCCTTCGAGCGCGTAGTGCGCCACGGCGCTGTCCTTCTCGGCGCACAGGATCAACCCGACCGGCGGGTTCTCGCCGTCGACCATCCAGTGCTCTCGTGCGTAGTTCAGGTAGAGGTGCATCTGGCCCGCATCGGCGTGCGTGAGCTTGTCGAGCTTCAGATCGATGATGACGAGGCAGCGCAGTCGCCGGTGGAAGAACAGCAGGTCGATCTTGTACCAGGCGTCGCCGACGCGCAGCCGACGCTGCCGACCGATGAATGCGAAGTGGGCGCCAAGCTCGAGAAGGAAGTTCTGCAGCTTGGTGATGAGAGCTGCTTCGAGGTCACTCTCTGAGTACTCGTCCTTTAGGTTCAGGAACTCGAAGAAGAAGGGGTCCTTGATCTCTTCCTCGGGCGTTGTCACGTCGTTGGGCGTCTGCTGCTGTCCCTTGCGCAGCATCGCCGCCTTGTTCTTCGAGAGTGCTGTGCGCTCGTAGAACTGGCTGCCGATCTGCCGATCGAGCTGGCGAACTGTCCACCCACCACGCAGCGCCTCACCTTCGTAGAAGCGGCGCGCCTCTGGATTGCGAACCGACTGCAGCCGCACATAGCACGACCATGGCAGTGGGAACCTGCCGGCAACGCGAGCCAGCTCGTCGAGGCCAAGGAATTCTTCAGACGCTGTCTGAAGTTTCCGGACCGCCGGTCCATGCCCAGATTCTCCAGACGCTGTCTGAAGAATCTCGCGGTACCCCAGGTAGAACGACCGCATCTGCGACAGGTTCACGTAGCTGAAGCCGCGCCCGAACCGCGCCTGAAGATCCTGCGAGAGCCGCGAAATCAGCGCCTCGCCATACTCGGCACGGGTGGCACCGTGTTGCTCCTCCTCGACGATGCGCCGGCCCACACCCCAGTAGGTCGCGGTCATGATCGCGTTCGACGTGCGCACCGCCGCAAGCCGGCCCGCGTCGATCAACGCGGCGACGTCGGCGAGCACGGCGTCATAACCCGTGGCAACTCGAACGATGCTGGGCTTCTTGCGGGTCACGACGGGTCCTCGCTCAAGCGCACGTGCACCTCCCAACGCAGGCCCTGCGGTTCGAAGCCGTACGCGCTGACGCGGTACTCACCTGCCCCAACACGCGCCATGATGTCCGCGACCGAAATCGGGGCCGATACATCGAAGCCGCCCAGCTCGCAGAGGTTGCGGTACTCGACAAACCCCGCGTCCTTCTCGGTTCCCTCGGGGATCACGAGCTCACCGACCATGCGCGCGATGCTGATCCGCGTCGATTGCTTCGCCGGCAGCGCCGCGAGTAGCTGCGCGAGTTGCACGGGCGTGACGCGCCGGATCGCATCCTGCTCCGTGTGCCGCGCAGGCAGCGCGGGCTCCTTGCGCTGAAGCTCGCCCGCCCACAAACCTACGAGCCACGTGTGATACAGGTCGCGCACGTCCTCGGGCGGAACACGCAGCGCGATCACGATCTCCGACAGCGAGTGACGCTGCTCCAGGCGCTCGAACACGAGCGCCGCGAGCTCGCCCTTCGACATCTCCGCTGCGCGCACCACGGCTTGCTGCGCGTTGCGCGGCGAGCGCTGCTCCGCTTCCAGCTCCTTCGCGAGTCGCTCGACGTCTGACGCTTTGAAGCGACGCACGCTCTTGTCGTCGATCACCGGGTGCAGCCGCGTGCCCTCGAGGCGACGCACGGTCGAGATGCTGACGCCGAGGCGCTTGGCGACGTCATCGCGCGTGAGCGCTGCCATTCGCAGCTCGTCATCGCCCTGTTTCTTCGACGAACGCGACGACACGTCGGGCCTCGGCATCCAGAATTGATACCGCAACCCTCTGATCTCCAGCCGCCGAGAAAGCCGCGCGGGAAATCGCGACCATGTCAGAAACAGGCCAAAACCCTGCCATTCAACACCCGTTGACACCCACGTGACAGCCGGTGGCAACAGACTGGCAAGCACCGCTGACAGGCTCGCCGTTCTACACCGCTTCTACCCCGCGCATTCCTCAACGATCACGCGTCCGACGACGACTCGTCCCTGCGTCTCCCGTTACGTGCCGTCAAAGATCGAACAATTTCTCGCGCTTGGATCGCCGAGGGCAACTACTTCTTCGAGTGGTGCGTGTGGATCGGGTACGCGGTGTACGGGTTAGCGTTTGCGCCGTGGGGACTGATCGCGATCGCGCCGCAGGCGATCATCCTGGGATCGATCTTTGGCGTCACGGGCATTCCACCGACGGAGAAACAGGCAATTCGCTCGAAGGGCGACGCGTATCGCGACTACCAGAGGCGCGTGTCGAGGTTTCTTCCGATGCCTCCGAAGCCGCGCCGCAGCGACGTTGACCCGTGATCTTCCACTCGGGTCGAGACACCCTCAGAATGCCTTCGTGTGCGGCAGTGCTGCAGGTCATTCGAGCCTCTAGTTACACGAGCGCTGGCGTCGCAACTCGTTGAAGCTTCCGACCGTGGAGGGCTGGTCCCAGCGTAGCTCGATCCGTTCGGCACGAGCGATCGCCGCGCACGTCTCCTCCTGCGACACGGCCGAGGTCCGCACGAACTCCATCAACACGTGGCTCGTCACGTCGCTTGTGTTGATCGCCCACCGTAGTCGCGCCGGAGCATCCTGGCCGAGCGCCGCCTTGGCGACCTCTACCTTCCAACCGGGCGAGCCTCTCTCGACGCAGAGCCTTGCGAGCTCCGACTCGGAGTTCATGCCGTGCACGACCGCGTCGCAGGCATCTGCTGGCTTGTGCTGCAGCTCGAACCGCCTCCTGAAGAGCTCCGCGCGATTGACCTCGACTGGGCAGCGACCGAACGCCAGCTCGACCGCTTCGAGGGCCTCCGGATGTCCGTCCGTCCAGCCGACGAACGTCAGGTTGCGATAACAGGTGAGAGACTTGTCCTCGAGCTCGCGCCGCAGCCACTTCAGATTTGCTTGATACGTGGCGTCATCGATCACGATCTGATTTTTTCGGCTCAACATGAGTAGTAGATCGATCGCTTCGAAACGGTCGCCTCGCGATGCTTGACCGCGTCTGACCAACGTTTGCAAGACGTCGAGCGCAGCCATGTGATCACCTACCGCGCGCAACGTCATGACGACTTGCCGCAGCCCATCAGGAGAGTCGCCAGTGAGCTCGCGGTATTCGCGTGCCGTCTTCGTGACGGCGGTGGCCTGCAACGCTCGCGAGAACTGACCCGCCTCTACTCGTATGAACTGACCCGCTCGGCGATCTCGGATCGCGAAGCGAGTTTCGCGCGCTGTGCTCGAACTCGAAGCTCGTCCTCGATGATGGCGCGAAGCGCGTAGGCCTTCGAGGCGTGAGCCGCGTTGCGAACCCGCTCGCGACGGAGGCGTGTCCGCAGGTCCTTGGCCGGGAAGCTGGCGACGATGAGGTCGTCGAAGCGGCCCCAGAGCATGAACCGGCTGGATGACTTGTCGAGCCAGAGCTCCTTGGTGACGCGAGCTGGCACTGCCTGGTCATCGTCGATGTCGACGTCGACGGCGAGAAGCACACCACGCGAGCTTCGTGCATAGAGCAGCGCGGTGGCGGGGCAATCAGTGAAGTCGGTGCCCGCGTGTCGGGTGCGGTTGACGAGCTCGGATCGGTACGGGTTCTTGAGTCCGCGATAGAGGCGCATCGTGGTCGATGCTACCGCGAGAGTTCCCATCAGCGCCGATGACTGCGACCGAGGCACGCGTTGCCCTCAAAGAGCGTGCTCAGGTTCCGGTCACGCTCTTTGAGGGGGAACGATTCAGCTCGCGCCGCCGCCGCGCAGCGACGGGCCATCGATCTTGACGGTGTGGCACTGGTGGCGAAGCCGGCTGAGCAACGCACCGACCAGGGCCTTGTTGCCGAGGAAGTTGGCCCACTCGGAGTACTCGAGATTCGTGGTGATGATCGTGGGGCGCTGGTTGTAGCGCTCCTCCATCAACTTGAAGAAGATGTTGGTCTGCTCCGGGCGAAGATTTAGGTACCCCATCTCGTCAATCACAAGGACGTCAACCTTGACGAGCCGGTTGAGTAGCCGCCGCGTCGAACGGTCGGCGATCGACGCGTACATCTCGTCGAACAGATCCTGGGCGCGCATGAACACGCCGCGATGACCGTTCTGTAGTGCCTTCAGTACTCGTCCTTGAGGTTCAGGAACTCGAAGAAGAAGGGGTCCTTGATCTCCTCCGCGGGCGTCATCACGTCGTCGGGCGTCGACGGCTGCCCCTTGCGCAGACCCGCCGCCTTGTTCTTCGAGAGCGCAGTGCGCTCATAGAACTGGCTGCCGATCTGCCGATCGAGCTGGCGAACTGTCCACCCACCACGCAGCGCCTCACCCTCGTAGAAGCGGCGCGCCTCTGGATTACGAACCGCCTGCAGCCGCACGTAGCACGACCATGGCAGTGGAAACCTCCCGGCGATGCGATCCAGCTCGTCGAGGCCAAGGAATTCTTCAGACGCTGTCTGAAGTTTTCGGACCGCCGGTCCATGCCCAGATTCTCCAGACGCTGTCTGAAGAATCTCGCGGTACCCCAGGTAGAACGACCGCATCTGCGACAGGTTCACGTAGCTGAAGCCGCGCCCGAACCGTCCCCTGAAGATCCTGCGAGAGCCGCGAAATCAGCGCCTCGCCATACTCGGCACGGGTGGCACCGTGTTGCTCCTCCTCGACGATGCGGCGGCCCACGCCCCAGTAGGTCGCGGTCATGATCGCGTTCGACGTGCGCACCACCGCCTGTCGCCCGGCGTCGATCAACGCGACGACATCCGCGAGCACCGCGTCGTAGCCCGTCGCGGCTCGTACGATGCTGGTCTTCTTGCGCGTCACGATGTCTCCTCGCTCAAGCGCACATACACCTCCCAGCGCAGTCCCTGCGGCTCGAAGCCGTACGCGCTCACGCGGTACTCCCCTGTCCCAACGCGCGCCATGATGTCCGCGACCGAAATCGGGGCCGACACGTCGAAGCCGCCCAGCTCGCAGAGGTTGCGGTACTCGACAAACCCCGTGTCCTTCTCGGTGCCCTCGGGAATCACGAGCTCACCGACCATGCGCGCGATGCTGATCCGCGTCGATTGCTTCGCCGGCAGTGCCGATGCAGCGTTCGAGACGCCGCGAGGCCTTTCCCAGACCCACCGATCGCTACCCGCTCGGAGCATCGGGACTGCACGTCAGCCCGATCTGCCTCGGTGCGACGAGTCCCGAGACCGTGCGAGCGGCGTTCGATGCCGGGATCAACTTCTTCTTCATCAGCAACGATCTGCACTGGCACATGTACGAGCCGTCGATGGTCGGGCTCCGGACGCTGCTCGCGAGCGGCGTCCGCCGGGACGACATCGTCGTCGCGAGCGTCTCGTACCTGGGACAGCCGATGTTCCAGTATCTCCAGTTCGACGAGATGATCGATGCCATCCCCGGACTCGAGCGCGTCGACCTCGTGATCGCAGGCTGCGCCGTCCACGACAACTTCCTGTCTCGCGTTCCATCCCTTCGCCGCGCGTGCGACGAGCGCAAGTGGGGCTGTCGCGCGATCGGTGCATCGTTTCACGATCGATCGACTGCACTCGTCGGGATCCGGTCGGAGCTCCTCGACCTCGCATACGTCCGCTACAACCCCGCTCATCCGAACGCCGAGCTCGATCTGTTTCCGCAGTTGCCGTCCGACCGCACGTGCCTGACCTACAACTTCAAGAGCACGATCGGTTTCGTCGGCAACGCGAGGTGTCGCGAGCTCGGGCTCGATGACAGCTTCTGGAAGCCGAGCATCACCGACACCTACCGGTTCGCGCTGACACGTCCCGAGCTCGATGGACTCCTCGTCGCCCCCGAGACTCCCGCGCAGCTCGCGGAGCTCGTGACGGCACTCGAGTCGCCTCCGCTGACGGAGGAGGAAGCCGCCTATCTCAAGGATCTCGTCGTGGCAGCCGCCGGCCGCGCGACCCTCGCACAGTCCGGCTGACCGGCGCGCGAACTTCAGTAGATTCTCGTCGGCGCGCGCTACGCTGTTCGCATGCGCGACGCTCGGGATGCTCGGATCGCTCTGCGCCGCTGTCGATTCCAGACGCTGTCTGGAATTTCTCGAGTGCCGGCCCGGGCCCAGATAGCCCGGGTAGAAGACGCGCATCTGGGCCAGGTTTGCCGGGCCAAAGCCGCGACCGAACCGCGCCTGGAGATCGTGCGACAGCCGCGGAATCAGCTCCTCGCCGTACTCCGCGTGAAGCGCGGCGATTCGAGTGGCCTGGCTACTCGACTAGTCGTTCGTCGTCGGTTCGGAGGGTCATGGTTTCGAATGGTTGGAGTGCCATGTCATCGGAGTGACTCTTGCTGACGCAGCGCGCCACTAACTAACTAGGTGGTGTCTTGATGCGTTTGTCGAGAATGGCGGTCGCGGCCCTGCTGCTGGCTGCATGTGATGACTCTTCGGTTGACGAGACCGACTCACCGCGAGTCGGCGCCCTCAATCTCCATCTCACCGATGGCAAGCTCGGCGTCGAGCGCGCCGCGTATCGGATCTCCGGTCCGGACTTCGAGACCATGACAGGGGTCGTCGATCTCAAGGACGGCGTGATCGATGCAGTGATCACCCAGGTCCCGGCCGGTGCGGATCGCCAGGTCGAGCTCGAGCTGATCTCGGCGAGCGAGACGGTGTGCACGGTGACCGCGAGCTCGATCGCGATCGATGAAGGTCGGTCCGCGCAGGTCGTGATGTTCCCGCAATGTGGGATCGAGCCGACCGTGAACCTCGACCGCAAGAAGAAGAACAAGGCGCCGGTGATCTCGACGCTGTTCGCGTCGCGGTCGCTCGCCCAGCTCCGAGAGCCCGTCGCGGTGGCCGTGCTCGCCACCGACGCGGATGGCGATCCGTTGACCTATCACTGGTCCGAGTCCGTCCCAGGCTTCGGCTTCACGTCGAAGATCAACCCGGCGACCGCGTGGATCGCCGGCCCGTTCGGTGCGATCAACACGTTGACCGTCACCGTCACCGACGGTCGCGGCGGCCTCGCGAAGGCATCGGTCGTCGTCGAGGTAGAGAAGGGCATCACTGGTGCGGCGACCTGCGCCGAGCCGTCGCCGATCAAGATCGGCGAGCGCGTCCGCGGCCTGACGATCGGCGGCGAGAGTGTGCTGTCCCCGACGCTCTGTGGCGGCTTCGGTCCGCCACCAAGGCCGATTCCGGGCGAGCCACCGCCGGCTCCGGCGCCGGACCAGGTTCCGTCGGAAGCGCCCGAGCGCGTCTTCAAGCTCGAGCTCACCGAGACGACGACCTTCTCGGTGTCGACGGTCGGCTCGGCGTTCAACGCCGCGGTCTACCTGCGCGAGGGCGGGTGCAACGGTAGCGAGCTCGGCTGCGCGCAACAGTTCGCTTTCCCGAACAGCTTGACCTTCGAGAACGCCGCACCCGGCACCTACTACATCGTGGTCGACGGCGTCGGCCGCTTCGATCGCGGTGAGTTCACGCTGTCGGTCGGCACCGCACTTCCCGAGGAGTGCAACAACGGCATCGACGACGACAACGATGGCCTGTTCGATTGCGCCGATGACGAGTGCACCGGCAAGCAGGGCTGCCTCGACTGCGCGTTCGACTGCAACCCCGATCCGAACGACTGCTTCGACGGCGCGTGCGATCGCTTCAGCGGCCGCTGCTTCGCATTCCCCGAGTTCGGCACGTCGTGCACGCTCGCTGGTGGCGCCGCCGGCGTCTGTTCCGACGGCCTCTGCCAGGTGAACAACGCGATCTGCGGTAACGGCTTCCAGGAGCTTGGCGAAGAATGCGACGACGGCAACACCACGTCGGGTGACGGCTGCGAGGCCAACTGCAAGATCACCACCTGTGGTGGCCAGCAGTGCTTCGACGGCAACGCATGCACCGTCGACGTTTGCGCGGACCCGAGCAGCGGCACCTGCGCGTTCGAGCCGATCGCCGATGGCACCGCCTGCGAGTTCGACGGCGACCCGTCGACGAACGACAGCTGCCAGGCCGGTCAATGCGTGGGCGCACCCGTGACCCCGCCGGATCAGGGCCTGATCGTGCTCGACCCGATCGTGCTCAACGATGCGGCGTTCTCGCTGCAGGCGATGCACGATCGGCTCGCCACCGGCGGCAACGGCTCGGCGCTGTTCGAGCAGTGGGCCGCGACCCTGGCCTCGCCGCTCACGCTCAACAACGATGTCGCGCAAGCGCGCGACGGCTTCACCACCTTCGTGGCCTCGATCCCGCGCCGTCCCGGTGACGGCCTGACCGACCTCGAGCAGGCAGGCTTCCGCGCCTCGGCGTTCGTCAACCGCATCGACCTCAAGAAACCAGGCACCTGCGGCGAGAACCGCGTCGTCTACACCAAGGAGACGGGGCTGTTCGACGGTGGCAACCGGATGACGATGATCTTCGAGTTCAACGTTCCCGACGACGGCACCAACTGCCGCACGATCAGCGAGCGCTGGAACGCACTGCGCGGACTCGAGGGCCAACCCCTTCGCGCCGCCGTCGTCGCGCTGATGCTCGAGCGGACCCGGCCGCAGGACCTTAACCAGTTCCGCACCAACGACTTCATCCAGGCGCCGTTCTGGGAGCTCCGCGAGTTCCACCTGGTAGCGGGCGAGCTCGTGCCGCACCCGGTGGCCGACACGCCACCGTTCGAGCTGCAGGCCGACCCCGAGTTCCGGCAGTTCGTGATCCAGAACGCGTCGCGGTTCAACGCCGGTGCACGCGAGGGCAACATCATCCCGCTCGAGCTGCTCGGCGCCGCCAGCAATGCCGGTGGTAACCGCTTCGAGTTCGGTAGCCTGGTGCCGTCGCTGCCGGGCCTGACCGCGAACTTCAACATCATGACGTGCTCGGGCTGCCACCTGACCGAGACGGGCACGCGCTTCGTCCACGTCGCCGAGCGCCCCGAGGGTCGGCCGAGCAGCCTGTCGTTGTTCATGCGCAGCGAGCTCGAGTTCCGGGCCACCGTGCTCGAGACCGTGCTCTCGGCGACGCCCTGAGCTGAGGTACAGCGGGTTGGATGGCATCATCCGACCCCGCCCGCCCCCGCCGCCCTGTTGACGCAGTTTTTCACGCCGCGGCACGGGCGAATCCATATCCGATCTACGCGCAGCTTCGCGAAGCGGCGCCGGTGATCAAGTCGCCGATGGGCGGCTGGATGCCGCTACGAGCAGGTCGATCGCTTGCTGCGCAGCTCGGCGGTTCGGACGCCGCGCGGCTATCGCGACGCCAATGACCCGGCCGGTCCGCCGCTGTTCGATCCGAACGGCGCGCTCACGCTGCACCGGCGCAACTGGGTGCTGGTTCAATCGGGCGAGGCGCACACCCGGCTGCGCAAGCTGCACGAGCTCCATCGCGAGTACGCCGGCCAGGTTCGCATCGTGTTCATGCACATGGTCATGCACATCGACACCGCGATGGTGGCGCATCGCCAGGTCGGCCGCGCCGACCTGGCGTCTCGTCGTCACCGTCTTTGATCGAGCGCGTGACGGTCGATGTCCAGGCCGTCATCGCGCGTGCGTGCTGCCAGTCGCAGCTCGTCATCGCCCTGCTTCTCGGCGATACGTAGGGCTTTGGCGCTGAGAGAGCCGCGCGGGAAAGCGCGACCATGTCAGAAACAGGATCTATTCGACCACGGGTCCGTCAGAACGCCGAAACCGATCCTTCGCTGGTTGGCGATCCTTCATGTGCCGGTAGGTCTTCCGTGCGTTCTCGCGGCAATTCGTACGGTCGGCGGCATCGCCCTCGCAGAACTGGTACGCCTCGAAGAGCGCGGGACAAGCATCTTTGTGGCTCATCACAGGTCCACAGGACGTTCGCCAGATCACTTCTCCATCCACTTCGATCGACGCCGGCGGCGGCGGGACCGAGCGCCCGTCGATCCCGAGCAGGATGTCGTCGCCGTACACCCACGAGCGGAGGACTTTTCCTTCGGACACGTACGACCAGACTCCCGTGCGTTTTCCACGATCGTATTGTTGGACCGTCGAGATCTCCATTGGCGTCAAAACCGGACTCGACCAACAAACACCATCACGAACACCATCGATGTAGAAGCACTCGGAGGCGAGCTCTTCGCCAACAAAGTCGCGCCTCGGGCCATGCAGGACGCCGAGGCGGAACGTTAACTCGGAGCGTAGGTTGCGACTCTGCTCTCGCATGATCTGGAGGCCGTCGAGCTCACCATCTCGGAAGCTCATGCACCCGACCACTGCTCCTCGCGCGTCGGCCTCGATGACCGTTCGTCGATCAGCCCAACTGCACGTCCGCTGCATCACGATCTCGTCGCCGGACCCGAGTTGTACGCGCTCCACGGTTGCTTCCGGCGGACAGTCAACGTCCGCCTCGTCGGCTCGCCTGCACGAAGCAGCCAGCGCCAACATCGACACTGACACCACCCAGACCCTCACTTGGAAAGCCTCCAGACCGCTTCGGCCTCGTCGCCGATCTGTTCACTCATCGGGGCCTTCATCGCCCGCCGCGATCAGGGTTGCGTTCTATTTGTTGCGGGTTTTCGACAGGCGATCATCCTGGGCTCGATCTACGGAATCACGGACATTCCTCCGACGGAGAAACAGGCGATTCGTTCGAAGGCCGATGCGTATCGCGACTATCAGAGCATGTCTCGCGATTCATTCCGTTGCCGCCGCAGCTTCGCCGCGGGTCCCGACGGAACGGTCTCGTTCCATGAGCTACCGCCACCGTGGGACGACGATGTCGTCCGACTGCCGCCTCGTCCAGCGCCGCCTCGCACTTCACGCCGATGACACTCCGCAGGAGCTGCTCGCGTACGAACAGGCCGACGCCGTTACCAGCCCCACTTGCCGGCCGCACCGCGTTTGCAAAGCCCGGGCGGTGATCCCTGAGGGAGATGCGACCATCCACCATCTCGGCCACCCGACGGAGCGCAGCCGTACCGTGGCTACGGCGCGCGCGCGCAGTGCTTCGTAGGGTAGACTGACCGCCTGGGGGCCTCGAGCATGATCAAGAGCTCGCGGATCGCGAGCGTCCTCATCACCCGCGGGGGTGCGCTCGCGTTGGTTGCCTTCGCGATCACGCTGTGGATCGCGCCGGAACAGGTCCCCGACGGAGAAGCTGCCGAGCTCGCGATCCTCGGCGATCTCGGTGGCGTGGCGCATCCGCCCGGTTACCCGCTGTACTTGATCTACATGCGGCTGACGTCGTGGTTGCCGGGCGCGACACCGGCACACACCGCGGCGATCGGCAACGCGATCCTCGGGGCGGTGCAGTTGCTCGTGCTGCACGCAGCGTGTCGCGCGTGGGGGGCGCGGCCGCTCGCGGCCACGGCGGCCGTCGCGATCTATGCCGCTGGACCGCTGGTGATGCGCTACCACAGCCAGGCCGAGGTCTTCGCGCTCAACGGGCTCCTGATCGCCGGCATCTTGTGGCTCGCGGCGAAGCAAGGCCCGCTGCGCGGCGAGCGTCGGGTCATCGCACTCGGGCTGGTCGCCGGTCTCGGGATCGCGAATCACCACACATGCGTGCTGATCGCGCCGGTCGGCCTCTACGGTGCCGTCCTCGGTCTTCGGGAGACGTCGGCACGTGTTCGTGCGGCGTGCGTCGGGCTCGTCGCACTCTGCGTAGGGCTCGCGCCCTACGCATACCTGCTCGCGACCGGCGACAACCGCCAGTCGTGGGGCACGATCGACGAGCTCCGGCAGCTAATCGCCCACTTCTTGCGCGAGGACTACGGTGGTGCGTCGACCTTCGCGTCCGGTGGCGGCGATTTGCATCCCATGGCGAACCTCGCCGCCCTCGGCTACACCCTCGGCCGCGCATGGTTGTGGATCCCGCTGCTCGGTGCGCTCGCGGTGCTCGCGATGCGTGCGTGGCGATCGCCCGACGGCACGACCTGGGGCTGGCGAATGCTCGCGATGTCGTGGCTGCTCGCGGGTCCGGTGCTGGTGCTGCGGTTCAACCTCGAGCCCGTCGGGTTCGCGCGATACGCCATCGAGCGGTTTCATCTGATGCCGGCGCTCCTGCTCGTGCTGCCCGCCGCGTTCGCGATCGACTGGGTCAGTGCAAAGAGCGAACGGTTGGGGGTGGCAGCGGTCACCGGCGTCGCGATCGTCGGCCATCTCGCGCTCGCGATCCTCGCCATGCCGCGGCTCGCACAGGAACGCTCGCCGGCGCTCGAACGCATCATGGAGAACCTGATCACCTCGATGCCGCCGGACGCGGTGATCTTCGCGGACGGTGACGCGCCAAACACCGTCGTCAACTACATCCAGATGACGCGAAACATCCGCCCTGACGTCACCGTCGTGAAGTGGCGGCTGGTGCCGGCCGATTGGTATCGCGCTCGTCTGGTCCAGCGCGGAATCGTCTTCGACAGGGAATCAGACAAGCCGAGCATCGAGATCGCTCGCAAGCTCCTCGACGCCGGTCGGCCGGTGTTCGTCGACCTATCGATGGGCAACCTGCTCGAGACGTTCGCGGCGTATCCCTACGGCCTCGTGTTTCGCGTGGTGCCCGCGAACGAGAAACGGCCGTCGATCCAGGAGGTGTTCGCGATCAACAAGCGACTCGTCGAGAGCTACAAGACGGACTATCCGCCGCCGGGGCGTGACGACGGAATCGCGAGCGTGTACCACGAGCAATACGCGCATGTGTGGCGCATCATCGCGAAGGCGCTTGCGGCCGAGCATGATCCCGATGCGGCCTGGGCGCTTGCCGCGGCCGACACGTTCGCTCCGAAGTGATCACGATCGCGGTTGTCGCATCATCACGAGCGGCGGCGGCAGCAAGCGACCAGGAAGCCTCCGAGGTCTCGCGCGACGGCCGGTCGAGTACTTTGAATGAATAGGCGACGTCGACACTCGCCGTCGCGACCGGCAGCTCGGTGGCCGAAGCCTGGGCGACCCTGAGGCCGCGCTGCGCCGCCTTGGCGAGCATCCCGCCCGACAGATCGATCCCCATCGCCGAGCGCGCGAACCGTTGCGTGCGATCGTATGCGCTCGCTTTCGCCTGGAACACGGTCTTGTCGCGGATGTCGCCGAGCGTGTTGTGGACGGCATCGCGATGTCACGCACGATCGTGAGCGAGGAGCGGCGCTCCCGGCTCGAAGTGGCAGTCGGTCAACCGCGCCCGATCTGCGCGCTCGCCCACCGTCGACAAGCTCCTTGCCGGGACACGGGCCTCGAACGTCCTACAGTCGGACCGGCAGACGAGCTTTCCACCCTCGGCGGAGTCGGGCGACCGCAGCCGAAGGCGAGCAGCCGATTTACCTCGGCTCAGCACGGTGACGGCGCGTGTTATTCTGGGTCGGGATGGCGCTCGCAGCGGGGATGAAGATCGGGAAGTACGAGCTCAAGCGGAAGCTCGGCGAGGGTGGCTTCGGGCTGGTGTTCCTCGGCTACGACACCGACCTCGAGCGTGAGGTTGCGCTCAAGTTCATGCACGCCGAGCACACGGCGAACAAGGAGATCCTCCGTCGCTTCCTCCAGGAGGCGCGCTCTGCCGCGAAGATCGCGCATCCCGGCATCGTCACCGTCTACGAGTGCTCGCAGGTCGCGAACACCGGCACCGACGCCGACGGCATGGCGTACATCGCGATGGAGTTGCTGCACGGCGAGAGCCTGTCGGATCGCCTCCAGCGCGTCCGTCGCATGCCGTCGGCGATCGCGATGGAGATCGCGCGCCAGATCGCGCTCGCCCTCGAAGCCGCACACCACGCCGGCATCATCCACCGCGATCTCAAGCCCGATAACATCTTCCTGGTCACCGACCCCGCCATGCCGGGCGGCGAGCGCGTCAAGGTCCTCGACTTCGGGATCGCGAAGCTCGCGCAACAATCGTCGGGCGTGCAGACCCACTCGCAGATGGTGTTCGGCACGCC
>JANNBP010000562.1:0-2180 GCA_031385555.1 Deltaproteobacteria bacterium
CGGCACCGCAACCACAACGCGGCTCGCGGACGCCGTTCTCGCCGCCTGAGTCGACGCAACGAACCGCACCGTCGTCGAATTGAAGCAACGCCGACACTGCCGAGGGACAAATGCGGATCGAGTCCTCGGTCCACCGGATGCGTGAGCCTCCCTTGCGCGACGCATAGGTGACCGCAGGAATCCCCGCGCGCTTGCACGCACTCTTCCAGGCGATGCCGAGCCGGCGTGCGGCGTCGGTCAGCGACGACTCGTCACGCTGAACGTCCGTGGAGCGGACAGACTTACTCGCTTGATAGCGCCGCTTGAGGCCGCGGAGGAGCCGGTAGATTGTCCACCGCGTCGTCAGCGGTCGATAGCCCGGAACCGCCGCATAGCAGGCGAGGCGCCAGGTCTTGAAGTAGCGGGTGGCCGCCTTGACCAACGTGCGGTGACCTCGCGCGGTCGCGATGTTCGCGTTGAGCGGGAGCTTGGTCCGGTGCAGGCGACGGATCCCGTCGAGCACGCGCTCGCGGGTCCAGTGCTCGTACTTCATGACGACGGGCAAGCCCGCCTTCGCGAGCGCCTTGTTCCACGAACCTGCCCACTGCTGGGCTGCGTCGATCAGGCCGGCGAGTCCCTGCTCGCGCATCGAGGAGGTCGAGAGCTTGACGCGCTTGCCGTGCAGACGCTCGAGCTCGCTCTCGACCGCGGCCCAGGTCTTCCACCGACCGCGCTTGAACGTCGGGACGCCGGCCCTCGCGATCGCCGACCGCCAGTTCCCGTGGTGCTTCTTCGCGGCGGTGACGAGGCCGCCGTGCCCGGTCTTCCGCAGCTCCTCGCAGTTGACCTCGATTCCCTCGGCGTGAAGACGTTTGAGCTCGCTGAGGACCCGTCGCGCGGTCCACGACGGCCTGCGCGGCGCGTACTCGATCCCCGCGAGCTTCACCGCGCGGACGAACGAACCGCAGTAGCGCTCGGCAGCTGCAATCAGTTCGGTGTGTCCAGCTTCGAGGAGAGCCGCCCGGTTGATCGGGTCGTCGCTCGCATGCAGCCTCTGGAGTCGTGCGACCACGTGCTACACGCTCCACCCTCCACGACGCATCATCTGGGCCCAGTTGAGCACGGCTTCGGTCCCGCACCCCGACGACTGTCATGCAAGGATACGCAGGGCACGTGAAGAGACGAAGGCGTCGCAACCCGAAGCACAAGAACCAGGTCGTGATGGACCAGGAGTGGAAGCTGTCGCTGCTCCGCGAGTTCATCGCCCGTCACGGATGGAAGAAGCTGAAGCCAGCGACGGTGCGTTCCGGGGTCAACTTGCATCGCTGGGTGATGCACCGCCGCGCGGACTATCAGGCAGACCGGATCCCCGACTGGCTAGCTCCCGCGTGCGAGACGATCCCCGGATGGTCATGGGACGCGTTTCGCGATGCCTACGTTCGCAACCTCGACAATCTGCGTGCCTTCGTGCGCAAGCATGGGTGGGACGCACTCGCCGCACGCCCGACGATCGAGGGCACGCGGCTCGACAAATGGGTCGCGCATCGACGCGACGAGTATCGCCATGGGGAGCTGGACACGTGGCTGATCCGCGGACTCGAGGCGCTCCCAGGCTGGACCTGGGACCCGTTGCAGGCAAGGTACGAGCAAAGTCTGCGCGAGCTCCGCGACCATGTCGCGCGGTACGGATGGGCGGCCATCCAGGCCCACACCATCTCGACGACGGGGAGTCACGTGGGTGAGTGGGTCGGTGCGATGCGGGCACGGAGGCGTCGCGGCGAGCTCTCGGAACAGGTCGAGGCCGACCTGCAGAGCATTCCAGGCTGGACGTGGGATCCGAACACAGCACGCCAGCTCGCGACCGTCGAGCGGCTCGCGACCTTCGTCGCCTCGCACGGGTGGGAGTCGGTGAGTGCCGCGCTGTCGGTCGACGGCTTCAAGCTCGGAGCCTGGGTGAGCAACTGCCGGGCACGCCACCGACGCGGCGGCCTCGCGCCAGAGACGGTCGTCGCGCTCGAAGCGCTTCCTGGATGGTCGTGGTCGGGCGCGGATGCTCGCGCACAGTTTCACCGTCAGAACGCCGACCGCGTCTCCACGAGGATCGCCGCGCTGGAGGCATCGCGTACGCCGAGACCCCGCACCAAGAAACCACACACTCGAAAACGCCGACGTGCCGTGGACCGTTCGTCGGTCACCACCGT
>JANNBP010000572.1:0-6014 GCA_031385555.1 Deltaproteobacteria bacterium
ATCACGGACACGATCACGGACACGATCACGGACACGATCACGGACACGATCACGGACACGATCACGGACACGATCAGGGACGCGATCACGGACACGATCACGGACACGATCAGGGACGCGATCACGGACACGATCACGGACACGATCAGGGACGCGAACACGGACACGATCAGGGACACGATCGCCGGATCGACTTGAACCTGTCGCACGCGGGGAATGTCGTGCTGGTCGCGATCGCGAGGGACAGGCACGTCGGTGTCGATGTCGAACCGATCTCTCACCACCGCGATGTCACCGCGATCACCGAGGCTGCGCTCGGCCCCGACGCCGCACTCACCCTCGAGCACACCGCCGCCGAGCATCGCGTCGCGCGGTTCAGCTGCTGGTGGGTCCGCATCGAGGCGCTCTGCAAGGCCACCGGCGCGGGCCTGACCTTTCCCGTCGACACGGCCCTCCCACCCGGCTTCACGGTGCGCGACATCGCGATGCCCGCTGGCTATCGCGCCGCGGTCGTATTCGACGGCACTCCCCACGTGCAGCTCTCGATCTCCGACTGGAGCACTCCATGAATCGCCCCGAGTACTACGACTACACGTACGACATGTTCATCGCGAGCATCGACGGCGAGAGCTCCGAAGCCGCGCGGTTCTCCGAGTGGATCGACGCCGCCGAACGCGACGGGGTCTACGCGTTCGAAGTCCCACGCCTCGGCGGGCAGACGCCACTCGTACGCGCGCGCCGCCACGACGGCACCCTCCTCGAGCTCCTCAACTTCTCGTCCTACAACTACCTCGGCTACAGCACGCATCCCGAGGTGATCGACGCGGCGAAGGACGCGCTCGATCGCTACGGGCTCGGCGCCGCGAGCTCGCCGGTGCAGGCCGGCACGAGCGAGCTGCACCAGGCGCTCGAGCGCCAGCTGATCGAGTTCATGGGGTTGCCGGATCGCGGCGTCTCGCTGTTCTCGTCGGGCTACGCGGTCAACACCGGCACGATCTCCGCGGTGATGAAGCGCAAGCATCACATCGTCGTCGATAAGTCCGCGCACATGTCGATCCTCGAGGGAGCGCAGCTCGCGCGCTCCAAGGTCCACTACTTCGAGCACAACGACGTCGCAGATCTGAAGCGCATCCTCGAGGAGATCTCCCCCGTCGCCTCGCGCATCCTGGTCTGCACCGAGGGCGTGTTCAGCGCCGACGGCGATTTCGGCCGCCTCTCCGAGATCGTGCCGCTCGCGAAGTCGTACGGCGCGCGCGTGCTCGTCGACGAGGCCCACTCGTTCCTCCTCTACGGCAAGCACGGCCGCGGCGTCGCCGAGGCCCACGGCGTGCTCGATCAGATCGACTACTTCGTGATCACGTTCTCGAAGGCTCTCGGCGGCATCGGCGGCGCCCTGATCACGAAGAAGGAGCTCGCCCGCTACGTCAACTGGTACGCGCGCTGCAGGATGTTCTCGTGCGCACTCGATCCCGCGGTCACCGCCGGTGTCACGCGCGCCCTCCAGCTCGCCTCGAGCAGCGACGGTGCCGCGCGCCGTGACCGCCTGCTTCGCAACGCCGCGCACCTCCGCACCGCGCTCGCGCCGCACGTCGACATCGGTCGCAGCACGAGCTGGATCGTGCCGGTGATCTACGGCCCCGAGAACCTGACGATCCCGCTCGCCGATTCGCTGCTGCGCGCCGGTCTCGACGGCAGCGTGATGTCGTTCCCCGCCGTCCCCGTCAACGAGGCACGCGTCCGGATGTTCGTCACCTCGGAGCATACCGAGGGGCAGCTCGCACGCGGCGCCGACATCGTTCGCCGTGCCGCTGCCGAGCTCGGATTCACGAGGCCGTCGTGATCGAGCTCGTGGTTCGGGGACTCGAGCTGCGCCGCATTTACCGCTGCTGCTGCCAGCTGGCGGCGGCCCCCGACCTGCCCACCAAGCTTGCCAACTTCCACCCAGGACCGCTGTCATGACCACCACACCCGAACGCTTCGCGGCCGTCGGCGACGCCCCACTCGTGATCGAGTGGCACCTCCAGAAACACCTCATGTTCAGCTGGGAGATCGATCTCGAGGAGCTCGACAAGTTCGTCCCCGCCGAGCTCACGGCCATCGAGGTCCGGCCCGGTGTCGGGCTGTTCTCGGTCGCCACCCTGCTCTATCACCCGAATCAGTTCCGCCCGGGCTCGCCGCCGTTCCTCGAGCTGGTCTCGGTCGCGCACGTCCAGGCCGATCTCTCGGTGAAGATGCCGATGTCGCGCTTCGCCATGCACGCGATCTCGGTCTACTCGGACTCCCCCGACTTCATCGAGCAGGAGGGCCAGAAGCTGTTCACGCCGACGACCCTCGATCCCTCACTCCGCATGACCTGGACCGAGACCGCCGACGGGGTGGACGCCTCCGACGACGACGGTCCGATCATCTCGTTCCGCAGCACGAACCCCAACCCGGTCTACACCCACGACGAGATGTGGGGGCAGCACTACAACGACACCCACGGCCTCCACTTCGGAGTCTGGGAGTGGGATGGCGAGAAGTGCGAGCACATGCAGCGCGGCAACGCTGGCACGTTCCATCCGCACCCGTTCTTCAAGGGCATGGATCTCGGTCGGATCCGCGGCTGCTATCGCCAGATGATCCCGAAGCCGAACACGAACGCGGTCGAGCGCTTCTACCGGGTCAAACAGCTCCGGCAGTGACGCACGCCGATCCGATCGTCGATGTCGAACACCTGGAGCGTCGCGACCCCGGGTCGCGCACGGTCCACCCACGGGCTCGCCGCGCCGCGCTGGTACAGCACGTCCCCTTGGGTGCCCGTCACCCATCACCTACTGGTCTGCGGCGGATTCCGAAATCGGCGGTCACAGGTGGTGAGCGAACGTGAAGAACACGCAGCCCTCCAGGCTCGTCACGGAATGCGCGCTGTCCGCCGGTTGGCGAACCCAAGCGTGGAGGCCATAGGTCCCGTACTCGTCCCGCACGCTGCCGTCGAGCACGAAGAACTCCTCGCCACGATCGTGATGGTGATGGCCGGTCGTCGTCCCCGGCGCGAACCGCAACAGCACGACGTCGCCATCGAGATCCGCGTGAAGCGGTGCACGTGTCAGCCCTGGCGACATCCCCGGCTCGAACACCACCCCGGAGGTATCGAGCATCCGTCGGCTCGGTCGGCTCGCCGGTCGCTGCTTCACGAACAAGGTGCATCCCAGCGTCGTCGACAGCATCCGGCCGGCCGGCTCGTGCAGGAACATTCCTCGGCCCAGCTTCGTGCGATCCGCGCGAACCTCGCCTTCGAGCACCAACAGATCGAGGCTGCCTCCCGCCGACATCGCGAGCTGACCGCCCGCCGTTAGCCTGACGATCGAGGTTCGGCGACAGCCACGCGTGTCTGACTCCTCGAGGAGCTTCTCCTCGCCCCCTGCGCACACCGTCCACGGCAGCGCGCCGGTCGCCACCGCCGCGCGGCGATCGAGGTCGGCGTGCATGTGCCGAGGTTACCAGCGGCTGCGGCGAGACCACCGCTCGCGTCCAGCTCTGCGCGCCTACTCCGGCCGGCCCTACCGCACGGGTCGACCCCGTCGCACACGCTGTCGTGGCTACTTTTTCTTGCACGCCACCGCGAGACCACCGGAGCACGCCTTCGCGTACAGCTCCTTCGCCCGCCCCGGGTCCTTCGCGATGCCCTTGCCCGCCTTGACCAGATCGCCGAGGCCATCACACGCGCGCGCCGAGCCTTCCTTGCAACCCTTCTCGAAGAACGACGAGGCGAGCTTCGGGCTGACGCTGAGGCCACCCTTGCCCTCGGCGTAGAGCACCCCGAGCCAGGCACACCCTTCGTTCTCTCCACCGCCGTAGCAGGCGCGACGGAACGAGTACTGCGCGTTCGACGCCTGCTTCTTGTCGTCGAGCTGCGCGACACCGAGCTCGACGCAACTCCTGCCGTCGCCGGCCTTGCAGGTGCGATCCAACAGCTCGATCGCGGACTTGGAGTCCTTCGTGTCGAGCTTTGACAGCGCGAGCGTCCGACAACCCGAGATCACGTCCTTGTCACACGCCTTCTTCGCGAGCGCCGCGACCTTGCCCTGGTTCTTGTCGACGCCCGTTCCCGTCCGATGCATCGCCGCGAGGGTCGCGCAGCTACCGGCGTTCCCCGCGTCGCACTGCTTCGCGCACTCGGCGCCATCCCCGGGCTTGCACTGATGCGGCTTGTCGGGCGTGTGGCAGACGTCGTCGTCGCCGCGCGCGAAGCCGGGAGGACACGACGCCACCACGAGCTCGGCCGCCGGCGGTGCACCGGTCACGGCCTCCTTGGAGATCGGCTCGAGCTCGATGCGAACCAGCGCGCCGCACTGATCCGGCGCCTTCTTGTCATCGGACGTCGATTTCTGGCAAGCCTCGACGTTGCCGTCCTCGGACTGGATCTTGGTCTCGCTCGTCGAGCCAGCGCTCGCGCCCTTGCCGACGATCTTGACGTTGGCTGCGAGCTCGGCCTGCGAGCCGCTCGCGACCACGAACGCTCCGATCGTCGCGGCACGCACGTAGTGCGTCGCGTTGTCGCAGCCGCCCTTGAGGTCGCCCTTGCTCGCCTGCTTCTTTCCTGCCGACTGCTTGCCGACCATCACCAGGCGCGCCGCGAGGCTGGTTCCGCGCCCGAACTTCGCGCCGAGATCGGACAACCACGTGAGGCCGCCCACCGGCAGGTTCGCCGCGAGCTCGTCCTTGGTGTTCATCTCGATCTTTTTTTCGCGTCGCGTGGTCCCGAGGTAGCCATACGAGCCCTCGAGCGAGCAGCTCGGCTGCAACTTCAGGGTCTTGCAGTCGTAGCTGACGATCGCGAGCCCCTCTTTCATCGCCGCCTCGAAGTCGCCTCGAAGCTCGGGTTTCCAGTCGATCGCCATCAGATCGGCGTACGCCGGCTCGGGACACGCCGAGATCGCCGGAGCGTCCTTCATCGAGGTGTCCGCGTCGCCGACCGCCGGCGGCGTCTGCTGGATCGCCTTCGCTGGACCCTTCGATCCAGGGCACGCGGAGACCACCGCCAGGAACAAGACAGGACGAACACGAGACGCAAGTCGAGTCATCGGTCCTGGTATCACGGCAACGAAGCTGATTCCTTTCACGGTCGCCGCGATTCGCCGCAACCAGCCACCCGGCGTGACATGCCCGTCTCCTCATAAGCGACCGCCGAAATTTCTCGTGGCGGCAGGCAACTAGCCCCCACCGCCGACCACCAGCCGAACGCAAACGCGCACAACGACCCGGTCGCGACCTCGCCGATGCCGCAACTAGTGCGCGACAATGTGAACACGACCGCCGGTACGTCGCGGTCATCGACAGTACGCCGGCTCGTCTAGATCGTTCGTCACGCGTTTGCACCCTGATCGAGCTCGAGCTGCGACGGCCCCCTTCGCCCTTCGTCCTTTTCTGCTTTTCACTGGTTCAGAAGGCGACGCTACGCGTCGCAAGGCGCCATGACTCGCCAAGCTTCGCCAAGGGTTTCTGGCCGGAAGAGTCCGACGCTCGACGACGCTTGGAGAAAAGCGCACAGCTCGGGCGACGCAGAGGGCATCGACCGTGTGCAACCGGGAACATGGGTGACGATTTAGACCGGGCACATAGGTGACACTTCTTAGACCAATCACTGGGTGACGATGTTGGTGCCCAGATTGGGCTGCGGGGGCGGGGTGAAGTGGTTGCTGTTGGGTTCGATGTGACCGAGGTCGAGCTGGGCGAAGGTCACCAGCCACCGATCGGGATCCTCCTCACGAATCCCGACGGTCTGCCCGGCAAGAGCCTTGGAGAGATAGGTCTCACCCGACCAAGCTCGAAGATCTCCAGTACCCCACGCACGATGATGTCCTGCGTGTCAGCCCCATCGGGCTGGTGCACCTTGCAGGGCGTCGCCAGGTCGCGTGGACGCCGTGTAGATGTCGCTCGGAGTCTTCATCGCGAGCGCCTCGTGGGGACGCTGGTGATTGAACTCGTCGACGAACTCGTCGAAGCGCTCCTGCTGCTGCAGCAGATTCGAT
>JANNBP010000047.1:0-33212 GCA_031385555.1 Deltaproteobacteria bacterium
CGTTCGAGCCACGCTGGTGCAGCTCGCGGGGCAACAGCCACTGCAACCTCCGTCGAGCTGACGCGCTCGTTGGGCGCGAACATGAACACTGCTGCGCGCGATTCGCTCCGCGTGGCTCGACCGGGCCTTGCCCGAGGAAGGATCTGCTGTGTCTTGCATCGAGCTGAACGAGGACATCACGTTGACGATCCCGGCAGGCGACTCATCGCCGTTCGTCGAGAGGTACGGACCGAGCTTGCATTGGATGCTCGATATCGCCGCAGATGCCGTCCCTGAGGAGCGCGCGGCTGTCGAGCGTCTGCGTCGCGCGGTGCGCCGGCTCGTTGCCAAGCGCGGCGCGAGGATCCGCGCTCGCGACTTCAAGATCGCGCTCAAGGGCGTGCTCGAAGCGATCGAGCGCGACCTCGGTCCGGTGCCTGCTCGCCCACGGTTCGGGTTCACTCGATCCGCTCGCGCGCAGCAACCACGCACGACCGACCGCGCGACCGGTCTCGTCGGGAACGTGGAGTGGGAGCTCGCGCTCGGGGCGGGGGACTGGATGCCGCTGCTGCAACGCCACCGCGCTGCGGTCGAGTGGCTATTCGACGTCGCTCACAGCACGACCACGAGGCTCACGGGTTCGCGGCAACGCGAAGCGATCGCGCGGGTGCGCGCCGCATTTCGTCGGCTCGACCACACCTCTGTGCTCGTCGACCGCGCCGACGTGCGCTGCGTTGCCACGCTCGTGCTCGTCGCGCTGGAGCGCGATCTTGGTCCGGCGAGAGAGCGGCCACGAGGGCGCTTCTGCATGCCGACGGCAGCCGAGGTGTTCGGGGCCGGAGTCGCCGAGCTGATCCGGGCAGCCGGCAGACAGCTTGGGAAGGCGGCCGAGCTGTGACGCCTCCGCTCGACTACCGCGAGGCAGCACGGATGCTCGGGATCCCGGTCGGCACGCTGCGCAGCATGGTGTGTCGTCGCCAGATCCCGCACATCCGCATCTCGCCGCGCATCGTCGTGTTCGACGTCGCCGCGCTCGAGGCGTGGATCGCGGCGCGACGGGTGGGTGTGGCCAACGACGATGCGGGCTCGGTGGACCATGGCGACCGTGCAGCGTAGGCTCTAAGTTGCCAGAACCATTGCCCTGTACGGAGTCGACTACCGGACGCCCCACACTCAATTCGCTCTGTCGTCGGTGACCTCCGTACGGTGAGGGTTCTGGCGAATACTCGGCGTCCGTGAAGCCGGCGGCGGAGCCTTTTCGGCGTGCATCTCTCTGCGCGCCGTCGGAGACGTTGCATGATCAAGAGCATCAAGCGCCGGAAGGCGACCATGTGGCAGGTCTACGGCCGCCGCGATGGAAAGAAGAGCTACGTCGGGACCTATGCGAGCGAGATCGAGGCGCGAGCCGCGGAGCGCCGTCATGCCGTCACGCAGGAGCAGATCGCTGCGGGCGAGTTACCCGCCGAGCTGGACCTCGATCGCACGGTGAAGCAAGCCACCGAGGAGTGGCTCGCGTCCCTCAAGGCCAGCGGCTCGCGCTCGCACGGCAACTACGCCGAGCGCACGCGCATGTACATCTTGCCGAAGCTCGGGCCGGTTCCGATCGCGTCGCTACGCAAAGGGCAGGTGATGCAGTGGCGCGACGAACAAGCGACCAAATTCGCAGCGGCGACCGTGAACGGCAACCTGACCTGCCTGTCGTCTGCGTTCTCCTACTTCGTCGATCGCGAGTGGGTCGAGACCAACCCGTGTCACGGCGTGTCCCGGATCGAGCAGAAGGACGCGGCGATCTACACGTGGATCCAGACCCGCGAGGAGATCACGAAGCTACTCGTCCAATGCCCGAAGGGGATCCGCGAATTCGTGACGCTGGCCGTCGGCACTGGGATGCGGCTCGACGAGCTGGTTCACCTCCAGTGGGCAGACATCGACCTCGATCGCCGGCTGATCGCGGTGCACCGCGGGCGCCACGGCACGACGAAGTCGGGCAAGGCCCGCTACATCCCGATCCTGGATACGCTCGTTCCGTTCCTGCGCGACCTCGCGCTCAAGCGCGGCGGCGCGAAGCTGGTGTTCCCGGGTGAGGACGGCAAGCCGCGCTCGAAGCCGGGCGTGCGGTTCCCCTTCAAGCAAGCGGCCAAACGAGCCGGCCTACCGGCGGCGCTGCGGTTCCACGACCTTCGACACACATTCGCAAGTCACTGGGTGCTCGACGGTGGCGACATCTTCCGGCTCTCGAAGATCCTCGGTCACGCGAACGTGACGATCACGCAGAAGGTCTACGCGCACCTCGCACCCGAGGCGTGGGAACAGGACTATCACCGGGTTGGGTTCAATATTCCCGAGGAGGGCACCGTGTATGCGATGACGAAACGGAGATCGCACGTCAGCCTCGTTGCCGATGCTGCCGGAATGGGTAGCTGATAGGGGTTTGTTTCGTACCCAGGGCAGGGGCTGCTAGAAGGTGTGCTGTTGCCGGCCCCCGATGGCATCGGTCATGATCTAATCGACGAGCGTCGATGTCCGACTACCCTCACCTTACGCGGCCTCCTATCACCGAGGCGGTGATTGATATGCGCGTCGACCTCCCGGCGGGGGCGTCGCTGGCAGATCTTGAGCCCTTCTTTGATGTCGTGAAGGACGAGTACCCCGAGGTCGCGGCGATTCGAGCACACGAGGCGCAATTCGATTTCAACGGTGCAACCGCTACGACTACCTTTCAGGAAATCGGCAAGATCTATTGGACGGCGGACCGATCGCGCGCAGTCCAGTCGCGTTTGGGCGGATTCACGTTCAGCCAGGTGAAGAACTACGACTCGTTCGATGCGATGTTGAAAGCATCGACCGTGCTCTGGGAGAAGTATCGCGTTGTTGCCCGGCCTACAAAGGTAACGCGGTGCGCGTTGCGCTTCATCAATCGTCTCGCGGTTGAACCCGGTGTGGATCTCAACGACGTGCTGGTGACGAATCCGACCATCGCCGATGACCTCCACGCCTCGATCAACGAGTACTTTACGAAGGTCGCGATGGCGTTTGGCGACAACCGCCACGCGGTCGTCACCCAGATCCTCCCGCCGCCATCGCCAACAGGAGGCGATGCGCTGATCTTGGACATCGACGTGTTCACAGATCGCATGTCGATCGCGCCCGACTCGCACGAGATGTGGCGCGAGTTCGAAATGCTTCGTGACCTTAAGAACCGCTGCTTCTTCAAGAGCCTCAACACGAAGGCAGTGGAGGGCTACCTATGAGACTCAATCGCGATCGGGCAATGCATTCTCATTTCGGCGCATACGTGCCAACGCCGGGTAACGGCGAGGTTTCGGCGCGCATCCGTGAGATCGAGCGAAAGGCCCTGCGCGACATCCTTGCTGATCGTCCGTATCCCTTCCATGAACTCGATGCCGCTGTCGCGACCGAGATCACGGCAAGGTGGAAGCAGCCATGCGAGGCGATGTTCGAACACCTCGCGCAGTGCCATCCCGATCAACTCCTCCGCTTGGTCAATGCGCAGCAATTACCGCCCATCGAACTCAGCTTCGCCGCAGAGGCTGCCGGAACGCTCGCCAATTCTCCGGCGGTTCGGAACACCCTGCTCCGCATGCTCCGTCACGGAGATGCTGTCGTGCGGGAGGGCGCGATCTACGGGCTCGCACGACACGTTGACGAAGAGATTCTGCGTGAACTGCGCCTTGTGGCCGCCACAGATCCGAGCCCGGGCGTTCAGGAAGCAGCAGCGAACCTGATCGAATAGCTGTGCTAGTTCGCTTCGCGAAAAAACGGACGACGGTCTGGGAGGGAGACCGTTCCGTCGCCGAGATTCAGCGCGCTGAATTCGTTCTCCGCGATGGAGAACCCGACCTCAAGCCGTCCGTATACGAGGTCGTCGCTCACGAGGTCATACGAGCGTATGCGGAGCACACTGCCGCTATCCCTCTCGAACTGTCCAATTCGCTCGGGATTGACTGCAGCGAGCACGAGTTCCCGGAGGAACCTTCGGAGGGGCAGCCCTGCTTCGAATTCATCAAGACGCGACATCGAGAGATCCTCGTCGGCGATGTCAGCGGATTGCACCGGCTGGTGGCCATCCTCAAAGGCTCCGTTGCGGCAAGCAATAGCCACCCAGTTACGAAGGAAGAGGTTCGCGAGTACGCGCGAGCACGCGTCGTTGCGAACGACCCTGAATGGGCGGCCGTGCTGGCGCGGCCAACGACTAAAAAGTGGATGCGCGAACTCGCGCCGGTGCTCCCACCCGCTGCGCTCTGAAGCGCGAGGATCGATCGTTGAGCACCCGTCGAAACAAAGGTCGCAAGCCGCCGCTTTGAGGAACGAAAGGAGACAGGTGGGAGACGCGCTCTGGCGACTCAGCCAACGTCTTGTTTTGGCGGCGGTTTCAACCCGTACTTCTCCATCTTGTAGATCAAGGCACGGCGCGACAGCCCCAGCCGGCGCGCCGCGCGGGTCTGGTTGGCATCCTCGGCCTCGAGCGCCGCGACGATCGCCGCTTTCTCGACCTCGGCGAGCTGTCCGCGGACGTCTGCCGACGACGCGACGGGCCGCACTCGCTGACCGGCGTCGCGTAGCTTCTCCGGCAGATCGATCACGTCGATGCTGTCGCTGCACAGGATCAGCGCGCGCTCGATCGCGTTCTTGAGCTCGCGGATGTTGCCCGGCCACGCGTAGCTGGCGAGGGCGTCGCGCGCAGCCGTGGTCAGGGCGGGGATCTTGCGGCCCTGCTCCGCCGCGGACGAGGTCACGAAGTACTCGGCGAGCGGCAGGATCTCGGCGGGCCGATCGCGGAGCGGTGGCACCACGAGCGTGAAGCCACCGACGCGGAACAGCAGATCCTGGCGGAATCGGCCGAGCCGGACCTCGCCCTCGAGATCGCGATGGGTCGCACACACCAGCCGCGTGTCGACCGAGACCTCCGCGGTGCCACCGACGCGCGTGATCAGCTTGCGCTCGAGCACGCGCAGGAGTTTTGCCTGGAGGTTGAGCGGCATCTCGCCGATCTCGTCGAGGAACAGCGTGCCGCCATCCGCCGCCTCGAAGAAGCCGATCTTGCGCTTGTCGGCACCGGTGAACGCACCGCGCTCGTGACCGAACAGCTCGCTCTCGAGCAGCGTCTCGGGGAGCGCCGCGCAGTTGAGCTTGATCAGCGGCTTGTGCTTGCGTGACGACGAGCGGCTGTGGATCGCCTCGGCGACCAGCTCCTTGCCGACGCCGGTCTCGCCGAGCACGAGCACCGTCATCTGCGACGACGCGATCCGGTCGACCAGCGTGTAGACCCGCTGCATCGTCGAATCGATCACGATCGGGACACCGGGGGCGGTGGGCAACGACGCTCGCTCGGGTGAGCCGCCGGTGCGCATGCCCGCGCGCAGGTGTCCGATCAGCGTCTCCACCGTCGTGCCGTCTTCCGGTGCGAGTGCGCACGCGGAGAGCACCGCGGTCCCGGCGCCACGCGCTCGCTCGACGAGCTGCTCGATCGCCTTCGTGCCCTCGGCGCGACCGAGCTCGGGGAGGATCACGAGGTAGTCGTCGCCGGCATCCTCGGCGACGAGATCCATCGGACGCAGCGATCCGACGAGCTGATCGAGGACGGCGTCGTTCGCGATCCGCAGCAGGGCCAGCGTGCAGAACCGGTGATACCGCACGGCTCGATCCACTTCGGCGCGCAACCGCGCTTCGCCGGCATCGGCATCCACGATCGACGTCGAACGTGGCAGGCCACTCGTGATGTTGACGAGCGCGACGATCGGCCCGATCGCGACCTCGTCTCCGTGCTCGAGCCGGTGCGGTCCCTCGAGCTTCGCACCGTTGACGCGCACGCCGTTCCGGCTCTTGAGATCCTCGATCTCGATGTGGTCGGCGGTACGGCGGATCCGAGCATGGGTGCGTGAGACCTTCTCGTGGTCGAGCATGAAGGTGGAACCGCGGGACCGGCCGAAGGTGACGTCCACACCGTCGGGGAGCTCGAGCACCCGAGACTTACCTTCGGCTGCGTCCCCCTCCACATGTACGACGAGGAACGCCCGCCTCTCCTGTCGAGCGAGGAAGGTGCCGCCGTCTTGCGTCAGGAAGTCCGTTGCCATGTGTTGTACAAACCCTGCACAATTATCAAGTCGTGCGCAGCTGGTCGATGAGAGGTTTCAGGCCCTTCCCGGCGATCCTGCGTGGCCAACACCTTGCACTCACGCATCGTGCCATGCGAGAGGGACTTCTGCTGATCACGGCTGCCTGCCTCGCAGGCTGCCCGGGGCCACAGGATCCCTCCACGCCCGACGCCGACCCGGGTCTCGATTCGAATCAAGACGATGGGAGCTCGAGCGACTCCAAGCTACGGATCGAGTGGGCGACGACTCCCGAGATCCCGGGGACGACCACCTCGGGGCACCGGCTGGACGACGTCCGGTTTCGGATGGAGAACCTGAAGGCGACCGTGGATGTCGACCCCAACGACCCGAACACCACGCGCGACGAGGTCAAGCTGCACTGGAACGCCGAGGAAGCGCCCGAGGCCCTGACCTTCTCCGACGCACCCGCCGGTCGCTACACGCAGATCGTGCTGAAGCTCGACGAAGGCGACGGCGAGGACTCGTTCGAGTTCCGTGGTGTGTCGAATCAAGGTGATTCGTTCAGGCTCGGAGACACGGCGACGATCTCGATCGCGATGACGTGCAACTTCGTGATCGTCCCCGGCGAGACCAAGACCGTGACCGTCAACATCGATGTTCAGGATGCCGTCGATACCGTCGATATCGAGGCGCTCGAGAGCGGCGAAGGTGTGGATCACCACCTCGACGCCGATGACAACCCCGCGGTGGCGGCGCAGCTGCGCACCGCCCTGCAAGCAGCGTTCAGCGTTCGAGAGAAGTAGCGATCGCGGCGACGATGCGGTCGGCGCTCTTGCCGTCCCACATCTCGGGCACGCGTGCCGCGGCGCGGACCTCGTCGATCTTGTAGAACGCCGCGATGATGGCCTCCCGCTTCGTGCCGACGAGCTGATTCGTCCCCTGCTCGACGGTGACCGGCCGTTCGGTGTTCTCGCGCAGCGTGATGCACGGAACGCCGAGCACGGTGGTCTCCTCCTGCACGCCGCCGGAGTCGGTCAGTACGACCTTCGCGGAGGCCTGCAGCCGCAGGAAATCGAAGTAGCCCTGCGGCTCGATCAGCTTCCAGAGCGGCGACAGCTGGATGCCGAGATCCTCGATCCGCTTGCGCGTGCGCGGGTGCACCGGAAACACGAGCGGGATGCCGAACCCGTCGAGGATCCCGATCAGGTTGAACAGCATGTCCGGATCGTCGACGTTGCTCGGCCGGTGCAGCGTGACGAGGCCATAGGTCTGCTCCGCGAGCCCCAGCGTCTGCAGCACGGTCGACTGCCTCGCGCGGTCGCGTGCGGCGAGCAGCGTATCGATCATCACGTTGCCAACCAGGATCGCGCGCTCTGGCCCGACCCCTTCGCGGGCGAGGTTCGTCATCCCCGACGGCTCCGAGACGAACAGCAGATCGCTGATCACGTCGGTGAGGAGCCGGTTGGTCTCCTCGGGCATGTCGCCATCCCCCGAGCGCAGCCCCGCCTCGACGTGGATGATCACCGGTCGCTTGCGGGGGGCACCGCGAAACCGAAACTCCTCGGTGCGAAACATCTTCGCCGCGACCATCGCGCAACCGATCGTGGAGTTGACATCGCCGACCACGAGCACGCCGTGCGGCTGCTCGGTCTGAACCACGGGCTCGAACCGCTTCATGATCTCGGCGGTCTGCTGCGCGTGCGAGCCCGATCCGACCTCGAGCTCGATGTCGGGGCGCGGGATCGCGAGCTCGTCGAAGAACACCTTCGACAGCTTGTCGTCGTAGTGCTGCCCGGTGTGGACGAGCCTCGCCTCGAACCGCGGATCGTTGCGGAATGCGCGGAGCAGCGGCGCGATCTTCATGAAGTTCGGCCGTGCACCAGCCACGCAGAGAATTCGCCAGGACATCGGCGGGACCATACTACGCGACGGTCAGCACGATCTTGCCTCGCGCATGGCCACGCTCGAGCTCGGCGAACGCCTCGCGGAACTGCGCGAGCGGAAACGTGGCGTGCAGGATCGGCCGTAGTGCTCCCGCCTCGATCCACGACGCGAGCTCGGCGAGCTGCACCCCATCGGGCCGCATGAACAGATAGCGGAACGTCACGCCTGCCTTCGCCGCCGCTCGCCGACGCCCGAACGTGCCAGCCAGATCACGGGGCGCGCGAACGCCGGCAGCCAGGCGCGGGCGAACTCTCCATCGGGCAGCCCGGCCACGCCGACGACGGTGCCGCCGCGCTTGGTCGCCCTGATCGACGCCTGCTCGGTGGTCCCGAGCGTGTCGAACACCGCATCCACCTCGGGCAGCGGCTCGCCCTTCGTGTAGTCCACGATCGCGTCCGCACCCAGCCCGCGCACGAAGTCGGCATTCTTGTGGCTCGTCGTGGCGGTGACGTGCAACCCGAGCTGCTTGCCGATCTGCACCGCGAGGCTCCCTACACCACCGGCACCGGCGTGGATCAACACGCGCTGTCCCCGGGTGAGGTGCGCGACTTCACGCAGCGCCTGCAGCGACGTCAGCCCCGCGAGGGGAATCGCCGCCGCCTCGGCGAACGTGATCGCAGGAGGCTTCCTCGCGACGACATCTTCGTGCGCACAGACGCTGTCCGCGAACGCACCCATCCGGTTCTTCTCGAGGCGAACGAAGACCTCGTCGTCGACCTTGAACCTGGTCACGGAAGGTCCGACTGCGTCGACGATCCCGGCCGCATCGCAGCCGAGCGCGATCGGCGGTTTGACGTCGAGCACGAGCTTGGTCTTGCCCTGTCGGATCTTGAAGTCGAGCGGGTTCAGGCTCGCGGCCTTGACCCGGATCCGCACGTCGTGCGCGCCGACCTCGGGAGCGGCACGCTCGACGAGCTCGAGCACGTCCGGCCCGCCATAGCGCGTTGCGACTACCGCCTGCATGCGGTGGCAGCATATGCTGACGCCGTGGTTCGAGCGCTGATGGTCGTCGTCGTTTTGTTGGGGGCGCGCCTCGCCATCGCGCAGGCCCCGGAGCCCACCGGCAAGCACCCGCGGATCCTGCTCGACGACACGTTGCGCGCGACCTGGAAGCAGCAGGCCCAGGCGAAGGACTTCGCGATCACCCGCGCGATCGATCGCTGCGAGGACACGCGCACGCGCCCCGGCGAGTACCAGATCGACTCGTACATGGGCTTCGACTGGAACGCGAGCCTGCAGGCATGCCTGATCGCGTGGGTCGCCCGCGGCAAGGACGAGGACGCGCGGTCCGCGATCACCTACGCGCAGGCGCTGCTCGACGACATCCGCACGATCGGGGACAAGAAGGGCGGCGTCGATGCGATCAAGCGCGACACCGGCTACTCGATGCGCAGCATGCCGCCGTACATCGCGCTCGCGTACGACTGGCTCTACGACCACCCGGCGATGACCGCGTCGCTCAAGCAGCGGATCCGCGAGCGGATGCTCGAGTGGATGGCCTGGTACAAGAAGTCCGGCTACCACGCGCGCGTCGCCGGCAACAACTACAACGCCGGGTACGTGTTCGCGGCCACGCTCGCCGCCGTCGCGATCGCTGGGGAAAACGATGCCGGTGCGTCGGAGTTGTGGAAGCACGTGCGGGACGACATCTGGGACAAGGACATGGCGAAGGCGCTGGGTGCCGGCGGCATCCTCGACGGTGGCGACTGGTGGGAGGGCTGGCAGTACGCGCCGCTGTCGATCGCCGAGTACGCAACCACGGCCCTGGTGGCCGCGAAGCACGGCCTGCCGACGGACGGCGTCGACAAGTGGCTGACCGCGACGCTGCTGCGCGCGGTGCACGCTCGCTCCGGTGCGCGCGACACGATCGCGCCGCTCGGCGATGTCGAGGACAAGACGCCACCGTCGATGCCGCACGATCCGCTGACGTTCCTCGGCATCATGATCGGCCCCGCACCCGACGCCGCGAAGAGCCAGGCTGCCTCCGAGTACAACCGGCTCAAGCTGACGGTGAAGAACAACTTCTTGTACGTCGCGCTCGCGCAGGCGAACAAGATCAAGCCGGCGCCCGTCGCGCTCGACAAGTGGCCCACCGCCTACTACGCGCCCGGAACGCGCGCGTTCTACGCCCGCACGACGTGGGCGAAGGAAGGCGTGTGGATGATGACCACGTGTGCCGCCACGCCGCACGACGACGCCGACCATCAAGCGCCGATGGCCGGCAACCTGACCGTCACGCGCGGCGTCGACGAGGTGATCGTCGATCCGTCACCGTACGGCTCGCTGTCGACGCTGACCACCAATGCACCGACGGTGGAGTCCAAGCAGCTGCCGCCGAACTATCACCCGAGCCAGGCATCGTGGAGCGAGACCACGCACTTCGTGTGGGCCTCGCAGACCGCGAGCGGCGTGATCGCCACGCGCTGCGACTACGCCGACCAGTACAAGTTCCAGGCGCGCGCGAGCGACGTGCCGGTCGCGCTCCGCGACATCGTCGTGATCCCGTGGGGCAAGCAGGACAGCGCCTCGATCGTGGTGATCGATCGCGCCGAGACTCCCGGCGCCGAGTTCCCGATGCACCTGCGGTTTCGCTCGCCCGTCGGGTTCGCACTCACCGGCAACGTCGCGCAGGCGAAGGTCGGCGCGAGCACGTTGGCGATCCACAAGGTGGTCGGCGCCGGCACGCCCGAGGTGCGCTCGATCCAGCCCGGCGATTGCTGGAAGGGCGATCGCGGCAAGTGCGACGCCGCGCGGTTCCCGATCGGCGAGTACCGGGTCCAGATCCCCGGCGCCACGCCGCAAGGCCTCCACGTGATCGACGTCGCGGGTGGGGATGCCCTGACGATCGCGGCGCTGCCCCAGACCACCACGCATCTCCGTCGCGGCACGCAGGACGCGTACGTCAGCTCGAAGGCCGGCTACGCGGTCGCACCGTCGGCAGGCGCGATCCACGTCGTGCTCGCCGAAACTGCGAATCAGAAAGTTTCTGTCTCCAAGGATGGCGCGAAGTGCAAGGTCGACGTCGGCGATGGCGGGTCGCGCGAGGCCGGCCCGATCGTGGTCGTGGTCGATGCGAGCTGCACCGCCGTCGACGATGTTCGCACCGGTCCGGCCGCGCCCGATTTCGCGGGTGGCTCCGCGTCGCTGATCCCGATCCCCGGCCCGCCGCAGCGAAGCAAGACGCGCGGTGGCTGCTGCGACGGCGGGGCGAGCGGCGCTTCGGTGGCGATGGGGCTCGTCGTGCTCGCTGGAGTGCGACGCCGGCGCCGCCCGTAGAGTAAGTTCTCTCGCGCATGCCGCTTCCGATCATCGCCTTCTCCAAAGACTGGACGGGCGATCACACGTCGAACCATCACGTCCTGCGCGAGCTCGCGAAGACCCGCCGCGTGCTGTGGATCAACAGCATCGGGACGCGGGCACCGAGCCTCGCGAGTGGGCGCGACCTGGGAACGATCCGTCGCAAGCTCGTCGAGGTGGCGAAGGCCGCGCAGAACGTCGAGCACGACCTGTGGGTCGTCACGCCACTCGTGTTGCCGATGGCAAAGTCGCCGGCGATGCGGATGCTCAACCGCCTGCTGATCAAGACCATCATCAACGCCGCTCGCCGCCGGCTCGACATCGACAAGTTCGAGCTGTGGACCTTCCTGCCGAACGTCGCCGACTACCTCGACCTCGGTCAGGCCGTCACCGTCTATTACTGCGTCGACGAGTGGTCGCTGTTCGAGTACCTCGACAAGGACGCGACGGCGAACGCCGAGCAAGAGCTGCTCAAGCGCACCGACGTGGTGTTCGCGATCAACCGCTCGCTCGCCGACGCGAAGCGCCCGTTCGTCGCGTCGACGTTCATCTCGCCGCACGGCGTCGATCACGCGCTGTTCTCCGGTGCGCTCGATCCCACCACCACGCTCCCCGAGGCGCTCGCCGCGATCCCGAAGCCGCGGATCGGGTTCGTCGGCACGCTGCGCGACTGGGTGGATCTCGAGCTGATCGCGCACGTCGCGCGGTCGCGTCCGCAATGGAGCGTCGTGCTCGTCGGTCGCAAGCTGATGGACACCTCGATCCTCGACGGCATCCCGAACATCCATCTGATCGACGCGGTACCGCACAAGGAGCTGCCGCGCTACTTCGCCGGCTACGACGTCGGCCTCATCCCCTACCGTCGACAGACGCGGATGGCGTACGTCAACCCGTTGAAGCTGCGCGAGTACCTCGCCGGTGGCTTGCCGGTCGTGTCGACGCCACTCGACGAAGCGGAGAGGTATCCCGGCATGTGCGCGGTGGCCGAAGATCGCGATGACTTCGTCGCGGCGATCGAGCACGCGTTGCGCAGCGATTCTCCGGCGGCGCGGCGGGCGCGGTCCGAGGCGATGCGTGCGGAGACCTGGAAGGCGCGCGTCGATCGAGTCGCGAAGCACATCGACGACTTCCTCGAGCATGGACCGCAGCAGTCACTCTCCGAGCGCGTGCCGTTTCTCGTCACCGGCGCCGCCGGCAAGCTCGGCCGCGCGATCGTCACGCGGCTACGCGCCGAGGGCAACCTCGTGCGGATCTTCGTCCGCCACATCCCCAGGGTGCCGTTGGATGGCATCGAATACGTCGTCGGTGATCTCGCCGATGCCGAGGCGGTCGACCGCGCGGTCAAGGGTGCCGAGGTCGTGATCCACGCCGCCGCCACGATGAAGGGCGACTGGGCCGCGCACGAGAGCGGCACGATCGCCGGCACGCGCAACGTGATCGCGTCGTGCACCGCGCATCACACGAAGCAGCTCGTCTACATCTCGTCGCTGTCCGTCGTCGATCTCGCCGGTTCGTCGGTGATCGACGAGCACGCAGGTCTCGAGCCGCATCCCGAGGCGCGCGGGTTCTACACGCAGGCGAAGCTCGCCGCCGAGCAACAAGTCACCGCCGCGGCGAAGCGGGGCTTGCCGTGCGTGATCCTGCGTCCCGGGCAGATCTTCGGCGGTGGCATCCCGGCCATCAACGGTGCGGTCGCGCGCAACGCGGGCGGGCGCTGGCTGATCCTCGGTGACGGCTCGCTCGAGCTACCGCTGGTCTACATCGACGATCTCGTCGACGGCATCACGGCCGCGGTTATGAAGCAGCTCGTCGACGGTCAGATCATCCAGCTGGTCGATCCGGTGCACCTGACGCAGGCCGAGCTGCTCGACGCCGCCGGCAGTGGCCGCGGGAGGATCACGCTTCCGCGCGGCCTGGTGTTCGCCCTCGGGAGGCTCAGCGAGCTGCCGTTGAAGGTGCTCGGCAAGACCAGCCCGATCGGGAAGTACCGCCTCGCGTCAGCGATGGCGCAGGTCGAGTACCGCAGCGAGCGCGCGCGTCAGCTGCTCGGCTGGGAGCCGCGCGTGGGCATTCGAGCGGGCCTCCTCAGATGAGGACGGTGCCGGCGACCTTCGCCGAGCCGATCTGATCGATCGCGCGGCGCAGATCGCGCGTGGTGGTCTGGCGGGTCTTGACCACCATCATCACGGCATCAGCGGCATCGGACAGCAAGTTGACGTCGGCGGAGCCGAGCACGGGTGGCGCATCGACGACGATGTGCTCGTAACCGGCGAGCCGCAGGCGCTCGACCGCGATCGCGAACGCCGGACCGTCGAGCAGCTGCGTCTTCGGGTTCTCGTTGCGCGGGTTGATCGCGGCGACGTGCAGCCAGAGCTGCGGGATCTCGACGAGGCTCCACGGCAGCATCGGCTGCTGGCGGTGGGCGGCGAGCTGCTCCGCGAAGCACCACGGCGGCACGAACTTGAACACGGTGGCGAGCTGCGGACGACGAACGTGGGTCTCGACGAGCAGCACCTTCGCGCGTCCGCACTCGGCGAGCGCGAGGGCGAGGTTGATCGCGACGGTGGTCTTGCCTTCACCCTCGTTCGGGCTCGACACCACCACGCACTGCGGTCGACCGACCTCGAGGAGGTGGTGGCGCAGCACGCGGAACGCCGCCGAGCGCTCGGAGTCGGGATCGATCACCAGCGACATCCGCGCGTCGTGCTCTTCGTCGGGCAGGTGGTGCTGCGTCAGTCCGACTTCGGGTGGCGAGGCGCCGGGCACGAGGGCCTTCGACTGCGCCTGGAGGTTGGCGACCATCGTCGGCGCCTGCTGGATCGTCTGCGTGCGACCGAACAGGGCCGCCGCACTCACCGTGTCGGACGGCCTCAGCGCCTGCATCGGGTTGTCGACGCGTGTCGAGCCCGGCTCGTCGTGATCGCCGGACATCGGGATCATCGGCTGCGTGACGAGCGGTAGCGGAGTGCGCGGGCGATCGCCCGTCGTCGGTGGCAACTCGCCGAACTTCCCCTTCGTGCTCACGCCGCTTTCGCCTTTCGTTTTCTCGCGATCGCCGGCGGGATCACGCCGAGGACCGCGATGTCGAGCTGGTCGAGATCCGCCCGACGATACAGCCGGTCATCGATCACCGCGAGCCCTACGGCGAGGGCGAAGCCCAGACCGAGGAACAGGATCATGCCGGCGATCATGAAGATCGACTTGCCCGGGCCCGACGGGCGCACCGGCTTGAAGGCCGGATCGACCACCGAGAGCCGACCACCCGCTTCGGCGAGCTTCTGGTTCGCGTCGAGCTGCGCACGGAACGAGCTCTCGGCGAGGGCATTGACGCGTTCGCGCTGCTGGTTGACGGCGCGGCGAAGGTTCGCGTGATCGGTCTCGAGCTGGACGATCCAGTTGGTGGTGTCGTTCGCCGGGATCGGCGCGGCCGAACCGGCGCTCGAGCTACGCTGCAGATCCGCGATCTGGTCGGCGAGCTTCGCGAGCTCCTTCTGCAGCTTCACGCGATCCTCGGCGGACGCGGGCGCGACGATCGTCTCGACATCGGGCGGCAACGAGGCCTGCGCGTGCCGCAACCGCTGCTGTGCCGCGGCCACCCGCTCCTGCGCCTTGATCACCGACGGGTGGCGATCGGTGAACTTGGACAGCGAATCCTCGAGCTCGCGATTCGCCGACGACAGCTCGCGCTGCGCTTCGGCAACCACGCCCTCCGCGGCGATCCGCTCCGCCGTCGGCGGTGTGGTGATGCGAACCGGAGCCGAATCGGTCGGTGCGTCGAGGCGGGCCTGGATCCGCTGGCGCTGGCGCTCGAGCGCATAGAGGCGCGGGTTGCCGGTGGGCACGGTCTTCTTGGCATCGCGGGTCGCGCGCACCGCGGCGCCTTCGGACTGCCCCGGCTGGGACTCCTGAGCGAACTCGGGATGCTTCGCGAGGAAGGTCGAGAGCGCGAACTCGCTGGTCCTGAGCTCCTTCTGCGCGGCCTCCTTCTGGGCGACCACGAACTCGACGGTGCGCTGGGCCTGCTCGTTGCGCAGCGACTCGTCCTTGTCCTGGAGGAGCTTGGTCAGCTTCTCGACGACCGCCTTCGCGCGATCGGGATCACCGTGGGTGAACACGATGCGGAACGAGCTGCCGCCGCGCCCCTCGAGCTTCACCGCGGTGCGCAGCTTGTCGATCTTGAGCTCGGGGTCGACGATCAATGGATATGGATCGAGCTTGGGATCGGCGAGGACCTGCTCGAGCTGCGGGCGCGCGACGAGGAGCTCGCCGTACTTCTCCGCGATGTTGCGCTGGGCGATCTCTTCGCGCTGCTGCGACAACAGCGGTGACGTGATGCGCTCCTGATAGAACAGCGTCGACCACGACTGGTAGCTGCGGTCCTTCATCATCACGAACGCGAGCGAGAGGCCGGCGCCGAGCACCGCGAACACCGCGACGAGCCACCAGTAGCGCAGCGTCTTCCGGCCGAGGTCGACCAGCCGCTGCAACCGATCGCGTGGAGTTACCGCTGAGATCGCCATCGGAGCAACCATGGTACACGACGCCGAGCAGCGCCACGCGCTCGCAGCGAGCCAACCTGGTCGCCTGGGAATCTCGGTACATGGCCTAGGACCGGCAGGCCCAAGCGGGTGACGTCGTCGGTCTCGTGAACGCGCGAATCGAACGCGCCCAGGACCAGGGCCGATCCGAGGAACGCCCCCGTGCCGATCACCGCGATGATCATCGCCAGGATCATCCCGGATTGCTCGACCTTCTCGGGTCGTACCTGATCGACGACATTGATCGAGATGTCGAGCTTGGCATCGGTCAGCTGATCGGCGAACAGCTCGGGGCTGAGGTCGACCGCCTTGAACTCCTTCTCGTACTCCTTGCGCTGATACGTCAGGTTCGTCAGCTCGACGATCAGCGTGGCGGCGAGCTGGTTGTCACCGGCCCGCTTCGCCTTCGCGAGCGCGTCCTCTTTCTGCGTCATCTCGGCGGCGCTCTCGTCGACCTTGAGCAGCAGTTGCTCGCGGAAGGCATCGAGCTCGGCGGCGAGCTGACCGGTGACGATGCGGCGCTGGGCGTCGTGGGAGGCGATCGCGATCGAGGCGAGATCGCGAGCGATCTCGAACGCGTTGTCGGGATCCAGATCGGTGACCTCGATGCCGATCCGCGCCGACTTGCGGGCGTCGGGGTCGGCCTCGTCGTAGTACGCGAACGAGTTCTTCCAGATCAGGATCTCGAAGTTGTCGCGAAACCCCTCGAGGACGAAGGCCTTCCCGAACTTGTCGGCGCGCCCCGGCGTCCGCTTCTCGATCAGCGCGAGCAAGGCGTTGTCGGGGAGTAGCACGTTCGCGACGTACTCCTTGAGCTGCTCGAACGGGATCGAGACATCGCGCTCGTTGCCGAGGGCGCCCTCGTTCATCGCGAGCACGACGTCCGCGGTGTAGAGCCGCGGCTTCATCCCGAACTTGTAGGTCACGGCGCCGGTGATCAGCAGCGCGATCGTGATCACGCGCAGCTTGCGGACGCGCGTGCGACGGCGGATCCGCTGGAGCTCGGCGACCATGCCGAAGCGCGTCGGAGCCTCCGACGCGTACCAATCGATCGGCTCCGGCTTGTCTTGCCGCTTGCTCACGCGACTCCCACGCTAACGCAAAGACCGCTTCCGATGATCCTTGCTTCGCAAGGATCGTTTCGCTCGCAGCCTTTGCGTTCAGCGGGTTCACGCTTCGCGTTCACCTGATCATTTCAGATGGGGTCCCCGGCTTCGCCACCCCATCAGCGCGGGCCTACTTGAGGTTCACCTCAAGTGGGCTCTGCTTTAGCACCGGCTGCCTCGCCGAGCACCGCATGGAGTGCCGCGGCACTCGCATCCCACCCACCGCGGGCACCGAGCGCCGCGACCACGGTCGGGTCGTAGGGGGTGCGAAGAGCCGTGGCGAGGGCCGCGCCGAAACCCTCGGGATCGCGCGCCGGGGTGAGCGCGCCGAGCTCCGGTTTCGCGAGCACATCGGGGACGCCACCGACGGCAGCGCCGACGACGCGGCGGCCACACGCGAGCGCCTCGAGCACCACGTTCGGCGTGCCCTCGTTGTGGCTCGGCAGGACGAGCACATCGGCCGCCGCCATGAACAGCGGCACCCGTGGGAGCGGCTGGGCTGCGATCATCCGGGCACGCTCGCCGAACGGGGCCAAGCCGGCGGCGACCTGGGCTTCCAGGGGGCCGCTCCCGACGACGATCAGCGTGGCGTCGGGGACATCCTTCAAGGTTCGCTCGAAGATCGCCGCGAGATCGAGGACGCCTTTGACCTCCTTGAGGTTGCCGATGTAGACGGCGAGCGGACCCGCCGGGAGGCCGAGCTCGGCGCGCGCAGCGGCGCGGTCGCGGGGGTGAAAGATCGCTTCGTCGACGCCATTCATCACGACGCGGACGCGATCGCGCGGAGCTCCGAGCTCGACGGCTTCGTCGGCGAGCGCCCGTGACACAGCGACGACACGATGCGCCCGCGAGAACGCCCAGTTCGTGAGCCTCCGGGGGCCCGGCAGCTTCGCGATCACGTTGACGTCAGAGCCATGCAGCTTGATCACCGCCGGCACGCCGAGGAGCTTCGCGGCGACCACCGCCGCGAACCCGTCGGGATACGCCCACGCGCCGAGCACGACATCGACGTTGCCGCGATGCGCGAGCAACAGCGGGGCGATCGAGGCGGCGTAGAGCGGCCCCCACGTGACGTGGGCGAACCGCGGCACGAACAGGGTGCGCGGATGGGTCACGTCGATCCCGGCGATCCGCTCGGCTTTCGGAACTCCCGTGAGCTTGCTCGCACTCGACCACTTGGCCAGCAAGCCCGCGCCTGGATACCAGGGCAGCGTGGCCATGACGTCGAGCTTGCACAGCTTCGCCAGCGCGCTGAACTGCTGACGATTGAACGGCGCGGCGAGTGGTTCCGCCGCGTTGGGGAAGATCTTCGTGATCGCGAGGACGCGCAGCACGCTAGAGGTTGAACACCTTGTCCATGCGAAGGAGCTTGAAGATCGCGAGCGGCTGATCGCGGGCGTTGATGATGTGGACGTTGCCGCCCCCTCCTCGCACGCCCTTGTAGATCTTGACGAGCGCGGCGACGCCCGAGCTATCGATCAGATCGAGTTGCGCGAGGTCGACGACGACCTTCGCCGGCTTCGACGACAAGATCTTGTCGATCTCCTCGGCGAGCGCGGGTGCGGTGTTGATATCGAGCGAGCCACGAATGGCCAGCTTCGTCTCGTTGGCGGTCTTGGTCACTTCGAAGGGCTGCAAACCGTCAACTCCTTACCGATGAGCCGGTCGCCAGTTGCTTGCGAAGTCGCCAGCGATTGGGAGGACCGGGCTCGTAGGTCATTTCGTCGAGCATCGTCTTAGCAATATGGATGCCCATCCCGCCTTCGGGGAGACTGTGCTCGTCGAGGTCGAGTGGCAAGGGCGCCACCTCCTCGAGATCGAACGCCTGTCCGTGATCGCGCACCTCGATCAACAGATCGCGCTCGCTCGGTGTCAGCACGATGTCGATCGCTCCCCCGCCTTTTCGCTTGTAGGCGTGGATCGCGATGTTGTTGAAGATCTCCATGAACGCCGACACCACGGCCGTATCGAACGGGTGCTTGACGTCGTTGGCCAGCGGGTCATCGGGATCGCGTAACGCACTGCCCGACACCAGACGTGCAGCCTCTGCCACGACACGCACAGCAATAGCGCGGTAGTGCAACGTGCCAGGCACGGTCAGGCGGATCGTCGCCGTCACGGAGAGCAGGATATCTCAGATCGGTGATAGGCTGGCTTCGTGTTGCGCACCGTTCGCCTCGCCAAGCGGGCGATCGACATCGCGGGCTCGGCCTTGGGCCTGGCACTCACTGCCCCGTTGATGCCGATCATCGCGGCGGCTATCTACATCGATTCGCCCGGCCCGGTGTTCTACCGGCAGCGGCGAGCCGGCAGCTTGCGAGATGCCCGGACCGAGAACGGCGTCCGCAAGCTCAAGTTCGACGAGTTCATGATGCACAAGTTCCGCACCATGTCCGTCAACGCCGAGGCGAAGACGGGGGTGGTGGTGGCCGGTGCCGACGACCCGCGGATCACCCGGGTCGGTAAGTTCCTTCGCAAGTCGCGGCTCGACGAGCTGCCGCAGTTCTGGGACGTGCTCCGCGGTCAGATGAGCCTCGTGGGTCCGCGGCCGGAGCGGCCCGAGCTCCTGCAGGATCTCGCGTACGCGATCCCGCTGTTCGAGGAGCGCATGCGCGACGTCAAGCCGGGCATCACCGGGCTCGCGCAGATCTCGCTCGGCTACACGGGCTCGATCCCCGAGGGTTCCGAGATCGGCAAGCTCGCGTCGACGCTCCAGAACCCGTTTCAGCTCGAAGAGACCAAGGGCTCGCTCGCCGACGACATGCGGATCAAGCTGCTCTACGACCTCGCGTACACCGCGTCGCTCGAGCGCTTCGACACGTTCCTCCGGACGGAGCTCGGCATCATCTTCAAGACGCCGCTCGTGATGCTGAAGATGACCCAGGGGCGCTGAGCGACTCGCCCGTCACTCGCCGGGAAGGAGCGAATCGATGGACCCTCGATATCTCTCCGCCTTGACGCGGGCGAGCTCGTTGGCGAGCCGGCGATCGGGCCACTTCGAGAGATCGGCCGCGAGCGCAGCGTCGAGGTGACGCGTGAACAACGCGCGATCCTTGCGCGCGACCGCGACGCCGCGCGCGTACATCACGTCGACGAGCACGGCGCCGTCACCGAGGAGGCGACGCGCAGCCGTGAACTGAGCCTCGCCGTCGGGACCACCGAGGAAGCGCGCGCGTCCTGCGAGCAGTGAACCGAGCAGGATCTCGCCCTCGGCATCGCGCGCTCCTGGCGCGACCTCGATGCACCGCGAGAGCGTCGCGATCGTACGCTCGAGCCGCGGTAGCCCGGCGATCGGATCGAGGGCGATGCGCGCGGCGTCGGCGGAGGCGATCTGCAGCACGAACGGCACCTCCTCGCGGGTCAGCGAGGCCAGCTTCCACTGCGCGGGATCGCGCCAGGTCTTCGGCAGCAGCTCGAGGTTGAGAGCGATGCAGGTCGCGAGGAGACCCTCGAGCCGCTTCGCGATCGCACGCGCTTCGTCGCGGCCGGCGAGACTGGCGGCTTCCCAATCGTCGAACACGAAGCCGAGCGTGTAGCCGCACACGGCTTCTGCGTGGAGGACGCGAAAGCCACGGTGCGCTGGATAGGCGGTGGCGAACGCCGCGAGCTGGACCACACCACCCGGTGCCGCCTCGCGCGCGAGCTGGACATCGGCGAGCCGGCGCGCAGCCACGTTGCTCTGCTGCAAGATCTTCAGCGTCGAGGTCGCGGCCTTGTTCTCGAAGAACGAGGAGCAACCGGCGAGCAGGAGGACGAGGAGGAGTTTCATGGGTTCCTTTATTCGAAGCGCCGCAGGGCCGACCACCGCGCCGCGAGACCGGGACGCTCGCCACGCGCGATCCAGATCGCGGTGCCGTCGACGAGGCAGCCGGTGCAGTGCACCGTGCCCGCCCACCTGACATCGGCGTAGAGGTTGTTCCAGTAGGTCGCATCGTGCCCCACCGCGAGCACGGTGGCCGGGCGACCTGGGCCCCAGGCCCAGAACTCGTTGTGCGTCGAGATCACCGGCATCGGTAGCCCCGCCGCAGGGCCGTACAGCTCGAGGGCTCCCGCGGAGCCGTAGTCTGCACCGAACACGACGACGTCCCGATCGTCGAGCGTGCGATAGACGGCGGCCGTCGCGTCGACGAGCTCTGGCCAGCCGCGCCTGTCACCGAGCCACTGCGGCATCGCGCCTTGTTTCGCGACCTCGAGTTGCGGGGTCACGCCGAGGGCGGCCGAGTAACGGATCACGAGCTCGGGCGGAAGCATCGGCAGCACGAGCGGCAGCGGCGGAAGTGCGCCGACCACGAGGACCACGCCCGCGAACGCTCGGCGCCAGCGGGAGAGGCGTTCGAGGGCACACGCGCCGGCTGCAAACATCAGCGGATAGACCGCGAGGATCCGATCGGCCCGGCTGATCCCGCTCACCATCATGAGGAGGAGGGCGAGCGCGAAGATCGCGGCGAAGCCACGGAACGAGCGCTGGCGTGCGAGCGAGATCGCGCCCGCGACGGCGACCACGAACACCATCGGCCCGACGAACATGGCCTGCCCGACGATCGCCTCGAGCGGTGACTGCTCGATGTTCTTGAGCGGGACGGAGATCTTGTAGAACTCGAAGGTGACGCCGTCGTGCTGGACCAGCCAGACGAGGTTCGGGGTGGCGATCGCGACCGCGAGGACGATGCCGAGATACGGCCACCGCGTCGCGAAGTGCGCGCGCGCGGGAGAAGCGAGGGTCGCCGCTGCGAGCAGACCGGCGGGCAGGAGCGCGGAGTGCTTGGTGAGGAGCGCGACGCCGGTGATCGCGCCGAACCACACCCAGGTGCGCGGATCCGCGCCGCGCACGAGCGCGACGGCGAGGCGTGCGAGCGTGATCAGCAACAACAGCTCGAACGGGTTCATCGAATAGAACCCCGCGATCACGAGCACCGCGGGCGCGGTCGCGAACAGTGCAGCCGCGAGCGTCTGCGCGAATCGACCGCCATCGAGGGCGCGCGCGAGCCGACCCACCTGGACGATCGCGGCGACGTACGCGACCGTCGGCACCAGCCGGATCAGGGCGAGGTCGTCGCCTGCCACCGCGCGGAAGACGGCGAGCAACAGCGTCGCGAGCGGCGGATGATCGACGTACCCGAAGGCGGGTCGGTCGGCGCAGGCGAGGAAGTACAGCTCGTCGGTGAACCAGCCGTAGGAACCGAAGACGCCGGCGGCCCACACCACGCAACCTGCGACGAGCGCGACGAATAGCGGCCCGCGGCTGGGGGATTGCCTGAGATCGGCAGGGTGCACGACATGCCTGGATGCCCGCGACGGGAACGCGGTTACTTGCAGGTCGCGAGCTGGAGCAGCTTCCTGCGGGCGGCTTCCCAGGCGGCTTCGTCGGCCGGCCACGCCGGGTCACCATCGGCGGGAGCATCGCCGAGGGCGCGCGGGATGACCTGCGCGGCGAGGGCCGCGGTCTCGGTGGGATGGCACGTCGCGGCAAGCTCGAGGAGTGCGCGATCCTGGAGACCGCGGCGGAGGGCGGCCATCCGCAGCGTCGGCTGACAGCGTCCGTTCGAGGCGAGCGCGAGCACGCCGTCGAGGTTGCCGTGATCCTCGCCGTCGTCGAACGATGCGGCATCGCGCTTGACGTCGAGCGCGCGACCCGGAACCGGAGCGCCCTTGCGGTTGTGCCGGTCGTGCCAGTACAGCGCGTCCCACACGTACCAGACCGGGATGCGGTAGCGATGCGCGATCCAGCCCCACGTGCGCATGCCGGGCGAGGCAGCGTCGACGACCATCGAGCCCGCACGCGGCGGCTTGCCGTTGTAGGTCCAGCGCTCGCGCGTGTCGCCCGTGAGATGGGCGGCGTTCCAGTGGATGAAGAGATCGATGTTGTCGCCGAGCTCGGCGTGGGGCTCGGCGGTCACCGCGTAGCGGAACGTCTTCGGCCCGCCCCCGGCGGCACGCACCGCGTCGGCGAGGGCACGCACCTTCGGGCGAGCGGCCGCAGCGGGTTCGTCGATCGGGATCGCGAACGGGATCTGCCCCGCGTCCTTGGTGGCGGCGATCCACGCGCGGACCTCCGCGGCGGCCGTCGCGGGCTGCTCGGAGATCACGGCGGGGATGAACGGGAAGCCGGCGAGCAGCGGCTTGCGTGCTCGATAGGCCTCGAGGGTGAGGTCGGGCGAGAGCAGCACGCCGTGCGCGCGAAACAGGTCGATGCACTCGCGTTCGATCGCGCTCGCTTCCCGCGGCGTCGCCTTCGCGGGTTGCTCCGTCCTGCCCCCAGCCCAGGCGAGCTCGCGTTGATCGAAGTACGCCCAGACGTCGAGGCGGAGCGGCGGGATCGTGACCGGCGCGATCGCCAGCGTCACCGGGATGCGTTGTCCCGCGACGACGAGCTCGCCGGTGCGCGTGCCCTCGGCGTCACGCGGGAGCGAGATCTCGAAGTACGCCGGGTTCGTCGTCGGGGACGCCGAGGCGATCAGGCCCTCGGGGTACTCGCCCTCGCCTTGCGAGCCACCGTACATCGCGGTCGAAGGGCGCGACACCACGACGGACTCGACGGCGAAGCCGCGCACGTCGGCGCCCGTGATCGCGAGCGTGGTCGGGCCCGGTGTGCGATGAAAGATCTGGAAGCCGAGCGTCTCGCCACGCGCGGCGACGAGCTCGAGCGTGCCGTTGACGAGCCACGGCGACGTCTCCGGGAGCGTGCTCGACTTGACGCGCACGGACTCACCGACGATCAGGAGGGCCGGTTGCGGTGGAACATCTCGCCTACCGCCACACGCCATGCAGCTCGCGATCACGACGAGAACCGACCGATGCATCGACATCGCGGTGGACAGCGGCGATCCGATCAACCCGCTCGAGGCGGTGATCAGGATCGTCACAGGCCGAAGAACTCCGTGATCTTGCGCTTGATCCGCTCGGCCTCCGAGAGCTGCTTCGATTTCTGCGAGGCCGCGTCGAGCCCGTCGCGTGCGGAGATCAGCTCGACCTGCCGCTTCGCGATCCGATCGGACAGGCCGTGCGCGATCTCGGGCCGCGCGAGCAACACCTTCTCGAACGGGTCCTTCGGCAACCGGAAGCACTCGACGTCGGTGACGGCGACGACATCCGCGGACCGCGGCTCGCCGGTGACGAGGCCCATCGCACCGAAGATGTCGGGGGCAGTGATCTGCGCGACGAACACCGGGCGATCGGGTTCGCCGCCCGGACCGTCGGGATCGATGTTGGTGCGCACCTCGGCGCGGCCCTCGGCGAGCACGTACAGCCAGTGCGCGGTGGCACCCTGCTTGGTGATCGTCTCGCCGAGGCTGTAGCCCGCATCGTTCATCGACTGCGCGAGGGTGCGCAACTCGTCGTCGGTGAACGGCTGGAACAGCGTGATCTTCCGCAGCACCGCGAGGCGCTCGTCGATCTCGCGGCCGAGGCGGCGGGTGACGACATCGTCGGGGAGATCCGCGTACGCGAGCGCCGCCGGGATGCCGAGCTGGATCCCCTCGCGGCGCAGCGCCGAGAAGATCCGCGCGCGGATCCGCGAGCTGGTGGATTCTTCTTTCGCGAGATCGAGGCACGAGTAGCGCACGATGTAGCTGCCGAGGGCATCGCGATTGTCCTTCGACGAGACGTCGAGGCAGTGCGTGATGGGTGGTGGGTCGTGGGCGACGTTCTCGATCGTCGCGAGCTTGAGCGCCTCGTCGATGGCCCGGATCACGCGGTTCGGGGCGTAGCGAAAATCGACGTTGAACGTGACCCCGATCCGCTGCGCGATCTCTTCGCCATCGCGGCGCCCGAGGATCGTGATGCTGTTCGCGAGCAACTGCGCGTTGGGTACGATCACCGTCGAGAAATCGCGGAGCTCGACCACGGTGTGCCGCCAGCGCACCGCACGGACGCGGCCAAACCGCGACGGCGGCGTGGCATCGAGCGCGATCCAATCACCTTCCTTGATCGAGCCGTCGAGCTGGAGGGCGACGCCGCCGAGGATGTTGCCGAGCGTGCTCTGCAGCGACAGCGCGAGGACCGCGGACACCACGGCGCCGGAGACCAGGGCACTCGACGCATCGAGCCCGCGTTGTCCCAGGACGATCAAGGTCACCGCGATGGCGCCGAGCCCGACCACGAGATCGCTCGCGATCCGGGGCAGCTGGATCCCGACGGTGGGCAGCACGACGGAGAACGCGATCGTCGACGAGATCGAGACCAGCAGCAGGCCCTGCAGCAGCGAGCCGACGAGGTTCATGTTGTCGGACCACGTCGGGCGATCGATCGTATGGAATGCGATCGCACCGCCGACCGCCGAGGCGTACATCGCGTAGAGCACGACCATCCGCCGCAGCCGCGGGCGATACTGCGGATGCACCACGTTGACCGCCGTCGCCGTCACCACGACAGCTACGAACAGTCCGATCAGCCACGGCAACTCGTCCCACAGCACGCCAGCTAGAATGCCATCGCTCACACGCCACGTGCCGTTCGGGCAACGGCGTTTCGTACCTGCCGGTCATTGGCGGAAATGCTCCTCTCTCGCTTTGCATCGGCGAGTGCACTCGTTGCGCTCGCCGGTGTCCCCGCGTTCGCGGATGAATCCCCTGTGGTCGAGATCGTGCCCGGCGATCAGGTCGCCGAGGGCGATCCGCCCCACGACGTGACAGTTCCGGCGGTCGGGGCAAAACCGGTCGTCCGCAAACCGACGGGGACCTTTGCTGTCGGTGCAGGCTTCTCGCCCGACGACGGCTTCCTCGTCCACGCCGCGGTCGTGCAACCGAATCTGTTCCATCCCGGTCACAGGCTCGCACTGACGGCAGACATGTCTGCGGTCCGCCAGCGAGCGGCGCTGACCTACGACGTCCCGGTGCTGCCGAACCTCGATCTCCAGACGGAGCTGTTCACCCAGCGCCGCGACTTCGGGCAGTTCACGCGCGAAGGCACGGGCGGCGAGCTCGGGCTGTCCTACAAGGTCGACAAGCACACGCGGATCTACGGCCGCTATCGGCTCGAGGCGGTGAGGACCACGCTCGGCACGGACATGAAGCCGAGCGACATCCCGGCGAGGAGGGAGAGCGAGCTCGGCAACGGCTACGTCGCCACGCTCGGCGCCGGCATCGTCTACGACACCCTCGACGAGCACTTCCTCCCTCGCCGAGGCACGCGCTTCGAGCTGTTCACCGATCGCGCGGATCCTCGCTGGGGCAGCGACTACACGTTCGAGCGCACCGGTGGCTCGATCGATCACGCGCGCGACCTCGGTCCGTTCACGCTGCGTCTGCACGGGCACGCGGCGTACATCCGCGGTCCCCTGGGCGTGCCGCTCTCGGAGCGCCTCCAGCACGACGGCCACGCCGAGGTTCGCGGCTACGGCCTCGATTCGTTGCCACCGCTCGGCAGCAACATCGAGGCGGTCGGTCGCGTCGAGCTCGAGCTGCCGGTGTGGAAGAGGGCCGGGCTGTCGATCGCGGGCTTTGCCGATGCCGGGCTGCGCGAGAACACCGACGCGATGTACCCCACGGGTGCGGGCTCGCCTGGCTCGCTGGCGTACGGCTCGACGAGCCCGCTGCTCCAGCGCTCGGTCGGGTTGTCGATCATCTGGCGCTCTCCGATCGGCCCGCTGCGGTTCGACTGGGCGGTGCCGCTCGATGGGGACAAGCGCGATCGCCAGTTCCTGTTCGGACTCGGCGGTTCGTGGTGACTACTGGAGGACAGCGGTCGCGCGCAGCGTCTGCGTATCGTCGGTCAGCTCCATCGTCACCTGAAACGGGATCCCGCTCGAGCTCGCCGTGGCGATCTGGTTGCCGACGGCCTGCTCGCACTCGATCGTGGTGCCGAGCATGTCGAGCTGCGTGCCGGTGCCGGTGAAGAAGCCGGAGCCGCCCGGAAACGCCAGCTCGAACGGTGCGGTGATCGTCGCGTTCTCGACGACGGTGTCGATCAAGATGAGGTTCTCGCTCGGGCCGTCGGGGATGGGTTGATCGAGGACCTCGCGGCGGAACGTGATCTCCGACTCGACGCCCCAGCGATGCGTGTAGCCCTCGATACCGAAGAACACCAGCTCCCGCGGTTGCTGCACCGGCACCATGGAGAGGCACATCACGGGTCCGAAGCCCTGACACGGCACGCGCAGCGGCGCGACGATCGCGGTCTGGATCGGGGTCGAGCCGTGCTCGGTGCAGGCGGTGAGGAGCACCAGCGCGAGGAGCGGTTTCATGGCGCGATCAAATCACAGAAGCACCGCGGTTGCGCGCAGCGTCTGCGGATCGTCGGTGAGCTCCATCGTGACCGCGAACGGCGACTCGCTGAGATCGGCGGCCCCGAGCTGGTCGCAGACCTCGTCTTCGCAGACGACCGGCGTCCCCAGCATGTCGACGCTCGGCCCTGATCCGGAGAACCAGTCGGGTCCATCCACCGGGAAATCGAGCTGGAACGGCGCGGTGATGGTCACGTTCTCCTCGATGATCTCGACCAGGATCATCCTCTCGCTCGGACTATCGGACTCCGGCGAATCGACTGGCTCGCGGTAGAACGTGATCTCCGATTGGGTTCCCCAGTGGTGGACGTAGCCCTCGATCTCCGCGAACTCCGGGTGCAACGGCTCCTGTGCCCCCATCAACAGGCACAGCTTCACTTCGAAGCCGATACAGGGTTGGCGCAGCGCGCCGATGGTCGCGGTTTCGGTGGGTGGGTCACAAGCCGCGAGCAGCGCGAGGAGGACGGTGAATCTCGACATGGTGAGACGCTCGTGCGACTTGCATACCGCGCCAACCCTGCGGAACTTCTGTGTGTGGCGTCTTCGAGATCCGGGCCAGGTCACGTCACCTGACACGGTTGTCGCGGCGCCCACCAAGACCGCGGCGACGGATCAGGAACCGATCCGGAGAACGATCTGGCGCGCGATCCGGATGCCGTCGAGGGCCGCGGAGACGATGCCGCCCGCGAAGCCGGCCCCCTCGCCGCACGGATACAGATCGACGAGGTCGGGTGACTGCAGCGATTCGCGATCGCGCGGCACGCGGACGGGAGAAGAAGTTCGCGACTCGACGCCGACGAGTATGGCCTCGTCGGAGAGATAGCCGCGCATCTGCCGATCGAACACGGGCAGGGCTTCGCGAAGGCGTTGCGCGAGCGGGATGCCGGTGGCGTCGAGGACCGCTCCGAGATCGGTGGCCGTGAGCCCCGGTTGGTAGCTGGTGGCCGGGACCGTCGACGAGGCCTTGCCGCGCACGAAGTCAGTGGCGCGGGTCGCCGGGGCGCGGAGCTCGCCGCCGCCGGCGCTCGCGGCAGCCCGCTCGAGGCGGCGCTGCAGCTCGACCCCGCCGAGGGGTGCGGAGAGGCCGACGCGTGCGAGATCGGCGACCTCGATCGCGACGACGAGCCCCGAGTTCGCGTACGGCGAGTCCCGCCGCGACAAGCTCATGCCGTTGACGACGAGGCCGTCCTGCTCCGTCGAGGCCGGCACGATCCAGCCACCGGGGCACATGCAGAACGAGAACGCACCGCGGCCGTCGCTCGGCGTGAACGCGAGCTTGTACGCGGCGGCCGGGAGCTTGAGATGCCCTGCCGCGCGGCCGTACTGGATGCGATCGATGAACGGCTGCGGGTGCTCGATGCGCACGCCCATCGCGAACGCCTTCGCCTCGAGCTTGACGCTCGCGCGCTCGAGGAACGCGTGGACGTCGCGTGCCGAGTGACCGGTGGCGAGCACGACGGCGCGGCCATGGAGCTCCTCGTCGCCGAGGCGAACCCCGACGGCGCGACCCTCGCGGGTGATCAGATCGGTGACGCGCGCCCCGAACCGGAACTCGCAGCCGGCATGCTCGAGCCGCTCGCGGATCGCGGTGATCACTTTCGGCAGCTTGTTGGAGCCGATGTGCGGGCGCGCGTCGACCAGGATGTCGCCGGGTGCGCCGTGGAGCGCGAGGACCTCGATGACGTCGCGCGTGTCGCCGCGCTTGTGCGAGCGCGTGTAGAGCTTGCCGTCGGAGTAGGTGCCGGCGCCGCCTTCGCCGAAGCAGTAGTTCGAATCGGGATCGACGGTGCCGTGCTGGGTGAGGCCCTTGAGATCGCGGCGGCGCGCCTGCACCTGCTTGCCGCGATCGAGGACGATCGAGCGCACCCCGGCGCGCGCGAGCTCGTATGCGCAGAACAGGCCTCCCGGTCCGCCGCCAACGACGATCACCGGCTCGCCACCGACGTCGCGCGGCAGCGGCCCGCCGACCTCCTCGGAGACCGCGGACCCGAGCACGACGTGAAACCGCACGCGGCCGTGGCGCGCATCGATCGAGCGCTTGCGGACTTCGATCGGCGGCAGATCCGTGGCGCGCACGCCGAGCTGCTTCGCGAGTAGCGCCGCGAGTGCGGCGGCATCGTCAGGATCGTCGAGGCCGAGCTCGACGCTGTAGTCTTGCTCCGGGTCGAGCTTCATGGCCGTGCGCTGGCGTGGCAGAGCGGCTCGTACTACGTTCGGCCAATGCGCACAATCATCTTGGTGGCGATGCTCGCGATCGCCAGCTGCGGCGGCAAGAAAGATCCAGGTGGCAGCGGTGGAGGCACTGGGAGCGCCGCGGATCCAGGCACTGGCACGAAGCCCGTCGAGCCCGACAAGCCGATGACGTGCCCCGCAGGCAACGTGGTCCAGGACGGCAAGTGCATCGTCGTGATCACCGCCGAGAAGATCGACACGGTGGTCAAGCAGCAGACGCGGATCGACGATCTCGCGAAGCTGCTCGACAAGATCGACATCGTGTCTGCACCGATCGAGCTGCTCGGCGCATTCCGCAAGCTCGAGGAGTGGAAGAAGCTGACCGAGAGCAGCGCGGACCTCAAGAAGGTCGACGAGGTCGTCGCGACGCTCGACAACGCCGTCAAGACGCTGCGCACGTTCAGGGCCAGCCTCGGCGAGGCCTCGGGCAAGCTCGGCAACCTCAAGGGCGAGCTCGACCGCCTGATGAAGGACACCGGCACCGCGAAGAAGCTCGAAGAAGTGCGCGCGCAGGTGTCGTCGCAGCTCAAGTCGACGATCGAGCCGTTCGCGGCGCAGGTCGTCGACACGATCAAGAACGCGCTCGCGCCACTCACCGCGCAGCTCGAAGAGATCGGCGACATCATCATCGCGACCTGCTTGATCGCGAAGCGCACCGGCGGCGCCGACACCAAGGCGCTCTGCGACAAGGCGAAGGGCCTGTTCGCCGCCGGCACCGCGTTCCTCACCGACCTCAAGGACAAGCCGGCGAAGCTGTTTGACGAGGTCTACGGCGAGCTCGAGAAGCAGCTGGGGCTGCTGATCGATAGCGAGTCGAAGAAGCTCCTCGACGCCGCGCAGGTGAAGGTCAACGAAGCGTTGAAGCTGCCGCCCGCGGGTTCGGGCTCCGCTGCTGGTTCGGGCTCCGCGAAATAGCTCGCGTAGCTCGGGGTGCGTCGACGAACGTAACTCGGGGTCAGTTCACGTCGTCGGCTTCGTCGTGTTCTTCATCGGCGTCGTCGTCTTCTTCGTCATCCTCGTCGTCATCCTCGTCGTCGGCTTCGGGCTCATCCTCGTCCGGGACCCACGTCGCACCCGCCGCCGCACGCGCGGCCTCGAAGCCGGCGAGCTTCTCGAAGTCGCCGAGCCACGTACGCGCCTCCACCGCCTGCCAGCCCCAGTCCTCGGCGAGCACACGGAACATCGCCGGCATCAGCCGCGGATCGGCCGGCACTCCCTCGAGGAGCTTCCACTTCACGTGCGGGTTGCCATGGCGGAGGATGCGATCGAACAGCGTGACCGTCGCCGCATCGAGCTGGGCATCGCGCAGCAGCTCGATGGCTGCCGCGAGGAGCTCCGCATCGGGATCGAGGAGCGGCCAGGTGCCGGCGGGTGCACGCTCGAGGACGTCGGAGGCTGCGCGGATCGTCGCCGGGCGAGCCGCGATCAGGCGACGGCGCGCGGCCTCGCCGACCAGGAGCGCGCGACCGACGACATGCGCCTCGCCGATCTGCGCGGCGAGCGCCGCATCGTCGAGGGCAGCCGCAGCACGGCGATCGAACACCGGTGCGAACGGCAGCGGCTTGCCGAGCTGGTCGAGCACCGCATGCGCGCGGGCGCGAAGGTCGTCCTCGGTGAAGCGTGTCAGCCAGGCCAGATCCGCGGGATCTACCGCCGCCGGCACAGCGGCCGCAGCACCGAGCGAAACCCGAAGCGAGCGCACCGTGTCGTCGTGATCCAGGCCGACCCGCGTCAGCGCCACGTGCATCAACGCGACGGTCGCAGCGGGTGGCGTGGCCGTCCCACGCGCGAGTGAGAGCGCGATCTGGCGCGCGAGATCGCTCGATGGATCATCGGGCTGCCCGGCATGCGGTGTGTTCTCCAGTAGCTTGCGCGCGGCATCGCGACGCGGCGCCGGCAACTGCCGCACGATCAGGCCGTACGCGACATGACTCTCCGCCGCGAGGCTCGCATCGTCGCCGCGCACCACCGACAGCAGGATCGACAGCACACTGTCGTCGATGCTCTGCGGCGCTCCCGGCATGCATGCGGCGCGCGCCGCGGCGGCGACCGGCCGGCCGGCATCGTGGGCATGACCCTCGATCAAGATCATCTGCGTCAACCCGGCGATCGCGTGCGGATCTGCGATCTCGCCGAGAGCTCGCGCGGTGTCGACGCGAAGGTCGACGTGCTTCGAATCCCGAGCCGTCTCGTCGAGGATCCGGAGCATGCCCGGTACGCTTTCGGCGTCGCGCAGGGCGCCGAGGATGCCGACCGCAGCGCGGCGACGGGCGTCGTCGCGCGACGACAGCGCGAGCAACGGGCGCAGCGTGGCGGCGGCGCGACGGTCGAGGAGCCCTGCCCTCGCACGTGCGGCAAGTAGCTCCGCCGCGTGGACGGTGATCTGACGGCTCTGATCCGCGTCGTCTCCGACGCTTACCTCGTCGTCGTCGTCGTCGTCATCGTCATCGTCATCGTCATCGTCATCGTCGACATCGGCGCCGCCCTCGTCGGACTTGTCCTCGTCTTTGACCTTGTCCGTCGATGCACCGCCCTTGGCAGTGAGGCGACGCGACGTATCGTTTTCGTCCTCGTCGTCAGACTCGTCGTCGTCCTCGTCGTCGGACACTTCGTCCGCACCATCGTCGTCGTCAGACTCGTGCTCGTCCTTGTCCTTGGATGCGCCGCCCTTCGCAACTACGCGACGCGGCTTGTCATCGCCCTCGTCGTCGTCTGCTTCTTCGTCGTCCTCGTCGTCGTCCTCGTCGTCGTCCTCATCGGACTCGTCTTGATCGGACTCGTCCTCGCCTCCGACCTTGTCCTTCGCGCCGCCCTTCGCAGCCAGGCGACGCGGCTTGTCATCGTCCTCATCCTCATCCTCATCCTCGCCCTCGGAGTCGCCGGTCACGATCTCGATCGCGAGCTCACGCAGCATCTGCGCTAGCTCGTCCTTCGACCACTCGTGCTGGCCATCGATCCAGGCGTCGACCCCTTTTTCACCACCCGCCGCATGCTCCGCGAGCAGCGGATTGCCACCGAGCACGAACGGCTCGCTGGTATCGCCCATCAACCCGCCGTACTTCTGCGCCATCGTCGCCCCGGCGAACCGTGCGTGAACGACAGGCGTGATCTCGTCGAGCTTCGACAGCACCCAGAGCAGGTGATGGACTTGCTCCTCGGCGGGGACCGGCACCGCGAATCGGTCGACCCAGAGATGCGCCGAGTGGTGCGAGCGATCGATCGTGACCGCCGCGTTGCGATAGCGACCACCGTACGGCGTCAGCCAGAGCGCGTGGAAGCCGAGCAGCACCGTGGCCTCGCCGGGGATCGACGCGCCCGACAGCTTGAAGGCGATCCCGAAGTCCTCCCAGTCGAGCTGTTCGAGGATCTCCGGATAGCCATCGACCGGGAAGCGCGGCTTGACGACCTGTGGCGGCGGACCATGCGACCACGTGGCGTCGTCATCGTCGTCGTCGTCGTCATCGTCGTCGTCATCGTCATCGTCATCGCCGTCGTCCTCGCTGCTAACGGCGGGCTTCGTCTTGGCCGAAACGACAGGGGCGTCGGACTCGCCCGCTTCGACCTCGGCGTCCTCGTCCTCCTCGCCGTCCTCGTCCTCGCCGTCCTCGTCCTCCTCGCCGTCGTCGCCCTTGTCCTTGTCGCTGACGGCGGGCCGGCGGGCGTGCTTCACCCCGGCTGCCACGACGGGTGCCTTGTCCTCGTCGTCCTCGTCCTCGTCCTCCTCGCCGTCGTCGCCCTTGTCGGTTTCGCAGACGGCGGGCCGGCGGGCGTGCTTGACCCCGGCTGCCACGACGGGTGCGTTGTCCTCGTCGTCGTCCGC
>JANNBP010000073.1:0-7493 GCA_031385555.1 Deltaproteobacteria bacterium
CGCAAGAACGAGTTCGATCTCCGTCGGGCGAGCGCCATCAGCAACCTGGAGGTGATCCAGCGTCGTCTCGAGCTTCCATCAACCCAAGTCGTCGCAAGGGCAGCGTGATCACCTTGGTTTCAAACCGGTCGGTGTTCTAGCTCGAGACCTAGCGCCTTGCCCTCAACTCGCTCTGGTACTCGTAGCCCTTCATGGATTCCTCCAAGATCTTGCGAATGATCTCTGGATGCGCGCTTGCGATGACGTCCCAGTATAGCGCCGAATGCTTATCGTCCAGGTCGCGGATCGCGAGGAGGGCCGCTCGGCCGACCTCGTCATCACCGGGATGAGACAGCGCTGACAGCACCGCCAGCTCGGGGCTGGTGGGCGAGGCGTCGGTCACGCGCGGCACGTTGTCGTAACCGAGCACGATCGGCCGGAGCGTGAACCCGGGATGCCCGGTCTCGATCGGCTCTCGCGCCCAGCGGACGACCGCGTTGGTGGTCGCGAACACGAGCAAGAGGACGGGACACTCCAGCTGCGCGTGCAACCGGGTCACGTACGCGGGCCACGCGTAGTGCTTGCGGTCGTCGCGATCGCGCTGGACCTCGACGATGACACCACACACGATCCGCTCTCCTTCGCGGATGACGATCGCGCAGTCTGCGAAGTGGGGACCTGACGTGATCTCCGTGAGGTCGGTCGAGATCGCCGAGATCGTGCCGACCGGAAGCTCGAATCCCGCCGCGCGGAACAGATCGCGCACGAGGTCTGGCCGCTGGCGGATCAACTCGAGCGGGATCTCGTGTTCGAGAGACGGCACGCCTCCGGCTGCAGCAAGCCCGGTGCCGCCGGAAGCCCGCGAAGCTACGTCCTCGTCGTCCGGAGCGTCCGGCCGGCGGACACAAGTGAGCTCGATGCCGCTCGACACGCACGAATGCCTCGGCGTCCGAGGTCGACGGAGGGCGTGCAAGCCGAGACCTCGGTGACAACTCGCCAGGATCCTATGTGTACTCGCGCTCGGTATCGGTGGCGACCCGTTTGGATGACCCGACTGAGCAAGAGAGGGCGACCACCCGTCGCTTCCGTCGTGCGGCTCACGCCGCAAGCGATCGTGATTCGTCGAGGGTCAGATCACGACGGAATCTTCGGGCCGATTGGCAGACGTCAACTTCGCGCGCCCACGCTCGGGAGATCTAACTCACTAACTCACTAGTCCCCTGGATCCGTGATTCCTGATGAACTCGTCTCGCCGAAACGATCGATTTCGTGGATGAAATACGCCGCGAGTTTTGCGAAGTAATTCGTTTTCAGGGGACTAGGCCGCCGCTGAAGTCGACACGACTGCCAGCGCTAACCGCGTACTCGGAGCGAGCCACTTGCGACGTGACGGCTAGTTCCGCTCTTCCTTCCAAGGCACGGCGAGTGATCTGTCGCTCCGATGTCATCGATCCGGTCTGTCCCCGCGCATTTCGATCGCCCTTCGCTGTTGTTGCTTCGCTGGTTTCGCTGGTTTCGCTTGACGAGGTTCGGGCGTGCATTCACGACCAGGCAGCGATGCCGGTCGAAGTCTTTCACCACATCGATCGTGCTGCGCGTTGCGCGCGCCAAACGTCGCGACCCTCGAACGTGTCGTTCGATCGCGGAATCCTCGACGAGAACGCATGCTAGAGCGTCGGATTTTCGCGTGCTAGAAGCGATGCGCACTCGGTGCAGAAAGGTGTCGCGATGCTCGATCAAACGATGGTGAAGGAGAACGAGGGCGAGGCGCTGCACCGGCGGCTCTGCGAATACGCGCAGCGTCGCTCCGCGCTCGATGCCGCCGAGGCCTACGACCTCGTTCGCGCCGAGCAGCTGAAGGTCGGCATCCTCCGCGGTTGCGTCTCGCACTGGGAGTACCTCGAGACCGTCCTCGGCTACGCGCCCCACACCGCCCGCGAGCGCATGCGGGTCGCACGCGCACTGGTCCACCTGCCGTTCACGACCCAGCTGCTCGCGCGCGGCGAGCTCAGCTACTCCGCGGTTCGCGAGCTGTCGCGTGTCGCGACCGCAGACACGGAGAGCGAGTGGCTCGCGAAGACGCACGGCATGAACGTCCACGCGATCGAGCGGGCCGTCGCAGGTCACGTTCCGGGCGATGGGCCAGAGGACCCGAAACAGCCAGATCTCCGCACGCGTGACATCAGGCTTCCGCTTCCGCCCGAGCTCTACGCGATGTGGCGGCAAGCGCGCGTGGCGCTCGAGGAGGAGACGGGTGGTGAGCTCGGCGACCTCCAGTTCGTCGAGCTGATGCTCCGCCGCGTCCTCGACCCGAGCACCGGCGAGCACGGCCCTGCCCATCAGATCGCCTACAAGCAATGCGATGACTGCAAGCGCACTACGCAGAACGGCGGCGGGCTCGAGCTCGATGTTCCCGGCGAGGTGATCGAGAAGGCGCACTGCGACGCGCGATATGTCGGCTCGCTCGATGCAACCGCGCCCGAGCGAGCGACGCTATCGGTGACGCCGCGGATTCGCGAGCAAGTGTTCGCGCGTGACGAGTCTTGCTGTAGAATTCCGGGCTGTCGCTCGCGGCGAAACCTGGAGATCCATCACATCCATCCTCAGGCGCAGGGTGGACCCCACGAGCTCTCGAACCTCACGATCCTGTGCAGCGGCCACCATTCGGCGCATCACCAAGGACTGATCGAGATCACCGGCGAGGCGCCGTACTCGATCCGTGTTCATTGGCGGTTCTTCCAGCCACCGCCACCGGGCGAGCCAGATCCGATTCCCACGTCCCACGTGGGACGCGAACGTCCGGTCCCGTGGAATGGCACGATCGAGTCCTTCCGCTGGTTGTTCGGTCGAAAACCGTAGGTCGAGTGCCGCTTGGCATCCTTCCCCCTTGAAGGGTACATGGGTTACATGAGCTCGCCGCGCCTTGTCGGATGCACGTCGATCCGGCGTTGGGCGTACGTTCTTCGTGCAACGAGGTGATGCGGAGCTCCGGGCGGCCGCTCGCGGCGAATCTGAAGTTGGTGTTCAGCGCCGGTTTCTTACCGTGGGTACGCGGCCTCGCGGTTCGGCTGCACGGAGGGCTGGCGTCACCTGTCCGAGCTCGCCGATGAAGTCGATGACGCTCCTCGCTCCCGTCTCTCCCGCCTGACGCATGAGCTCCATCGCCATCGCCATCGAGCTGGTCTCCGGGAACAGCAACAGGTCTCGAACTTCGACCTGAAGAGACCGAGCCAGTCGCTCCATGACCGCGAGTGATGGCAGCCGTTGGCCGCTCTCGATCCGAGACAGGTAGCCCTTGCTGCCGAGATCCGCGGACCACGCGAGCTGTTCCTGCGTCATCGCGAGCTCGCCACGCAACACCACGATCCGCCGCCCCAGCCGGATTGCGAGCACCGAGCGCCGAGGGGCCACGCTTCGAACCTACGGGTGTGGGTTCAGACACTGGTTGCCCCACAGGCAACCTCGATGATAGGGTGGCCTCGTTCATGTCCGAGCGTGGCGTCGTGGAGAGCGGGTTCGAGCCGGGGCTGCGCTTCGGGAAATACGAGCTAACGCGCAAGCTGGGCGAGGGTGGCTTCGGTGTCGTCTTCGTCGCCCGCGACACCCAGCTCGATCGCGACGTCGCGATCAAGCTGCTGCGGCCCGAGCACACCCGGAATGCCGACGTCGTCCGTCGCTTCCTGCAGGAGGCGCGCTCCGTCGTCAGGGTCACGCATTCAGGCATCGTCACGATCTACGAGTGTGGAGTGGTCGAACGCACCGGCACCCCGGCAGATGGGGCGGCGTTCATCGCGATGGAGCTCCTCGATGGCGAGGTGCTCTCCACGCGCCTCTCCCGACGTGGGCGACTTCCCGTCGCGGAGGCGATCGAGCTCGGGAGGCAGCTCGCTTCCGCCCTCGCTGCCGCACATCGCGCCGGGATCGTTCACCGCGACCTCAAGCCCGACAACATCTTTCTGCTTCACGACCTGGCCTTCGGTGAGCGCGCCAAGGTCCTCGATTTCGGCATCGCGAAGCTCGCCAACAAGGCGCAGGATGGCGCTGCGACTCACTCACACGCGGTGTTTGGAACGCCGCGATACATGTCGCCAGAGCAGTGCAAATCGGCCACGAGCGTCGATCACCGCGCCGACATCTACTCGCTCGGTTGCATCCTGTTCGAGGTGCTGACCGGTCGGCCGCCCTTTGACGGCGGTGTCGCGGAGCTGTTCGCGCATCACCTGACCACGCCCGCTCCGTTGATCGATAGGCCGGGTGTGCCACCGGGGCTCGTGCAGCTGGTCGCCGCGATGCTCGCCAAGCGCCCGGAAGATCGACTCGACAACATGACCGAGGTCGAGCGCGCGTTTAAATCGGTCGCTGCTCCTGCAACATCAGGGTCCGCCGGCATCGCCCCGACGGTCGATTCCCTGAACGTCGAGCCTGCTCGCTCGGTGCCTGTCGCGGCACCCGCGCGCTCGCCAACAACCCTCAACTCGGCCGCCGGCGTTTCCGCAGCACCAAGATCGCGTTCGTCGCGTTGGTGGTTCGCTGGGATTTCCGGCGCGGTGGTCGCGCTGATCGCGATGGTCGCGATCCTGCGCGGTGGCGACTCGGCAAACCCGACCAGCTCGAACGCGGCATCTTCGTCGTCGCTTCCTCCTCCACCGCCGCCAGAGGTCACTTCGAAGCCACTGGCCGTCGGGCCACCCGTCGTTGTCCAACCCACGACCACGACCACGACCGCGATCGGTTCTGCCTCGCAAGAGGAGCGTCCCCTACGTACGTCGGACAACGTCAGCAAGCGCCCGCAGGTTGCGAAGCAGAAGCTCGACGTGAAGCAGGACTCGAGCGCTGGTTGTAACGAGGCGTCCTGCCTTGCCCGCAACCACGAGGGTGTCTGCTGCGCGAAGTTCAAGAAGACGACGGAGCCAAACAAGCCGGCACCCGTCCGGCCGACGAGAGAAGAAGATGCGTTCGATCACTGAGCGCCTGGCGTTCCTGGCCGTCCTCGTGCTGGGCAGCTCGGTCGCGGCGCAACCGGCCGACCCGACCAAGCGAACCGAAGCGCAGGGCCTCTACGACGAAGGTCGCCGGCTCTACAATGCTGGCGACTTCGCGAATGCCTGCCCCAAGTTCGAAGCGAGCCTGCGTGTCGATCCCGAGGACCTCGACGCCCAGGGCTTGTTGGCGTTCTGCAACGAACGGCGCGGCCATCTCGCCACCGCCTGGACGCTGTTTCGTCAGCTGAGAAGCAACGCGCAACGGAGGGGCCGCACCGACCAGGCTGCGATCGCCGATAGCCACGTCAAAGCGCTCGAGCCCCAGCTCGCACAGCTCACGCTGACGGTGAAGACGCGTCCAGTGGGGTTGGTGGTGAAGCGCAACAACATCGAGGTCCCGCCGGACGCGTTCAACATCCCGATCGCCCTCGACCGTGGTGACTACGTGCTCTCCGCTGAGGCTCCCGGCTACACGGCGTGGAGCACCCCTCTCAAGATCGAGGATGGCCAGAAGCCAGTCGTCGACGTCGAGCTCACCAAGTTGACGGCGACAACGCTGCCGGCGTCGACCGTGCAACCCTCGCCGCGTCTCGATCCGGAGCCGCCTCGAGACCGATCCTCGTCGTCCTCCTCGCGGTCGCCGAGTGGATGGATCGGAATCGCAGCGACGGGCGCCGGGGTCGTCGCGATCGGAGTTGCAGGGGCAATGGGGCTGTCAGCGCGGAGCAAGCGCGACGATGCGCGGAGCCTCGGGTGCAACGCCGATCTCACGATGTGTCCCGCGGAGGCACTCGATGCGGCAAATAGCTCTCACACGCGAGGACAGCTCGCGACCGGGTTCTTCGTGGCTGGGGCTGCGCTTGCCACGGCTGGCATCGTGCTGTGGGTCACCGCACCCCGCAAATCATCGTCGTCGAAGAGTGCCTGGCGAGTGGCGCCGGCAGCCGGCAGCCGGGGTGCCCACGTGCTGATCGACCGCAACTTCTAACGGACAAGGACATGCGAACCACCAGTCATCTCGGGTCTCTGATGCGCTTCGCTGTCATCCTCGGCTGCGTCACCGTCGGCGGTTGCAACACCATCCTCGGAACGGGTCAACCCGGTCTCGCTGGTGATGGTGCCGTCGGCCCGACGGATGGACCCGCCGACGCGGGTATCGACGCGCCTGCAGCGGTCGGTTCCTTCGGAGTGGAGACGTCCAACAACGGCGCAGTCTCGTTCGTCGGCGGTTTCACGGTCCAGGTGACGTGCAACGCTAGCGGCACCGTGTGTGCGACCGGAGGGCTCCAGTGAGTAAGCAGGGTCTCTTGATCGCGTGTACAGGGCTCCTCGGCGGCGCGCTCGCCAGCGTGGCGTACCAGGCAGGTACAGCACGGGCGACCGTTCCAGTCGCAGCGAACCGTCTGTTCTACTCGGGTCAACTGCTGAACGGGGCGGGCGCTCTGACCGGTGCGCACGCAGTCCAGGTGGAGTTCTTCTCGGCGGCGACGAACGGACTCTCCGTGTGCGGACCTTTCATGGCGAACAGCAACCCGATCAACGGCCAGTTCTCGATCAACACGAGCGGCTGTGACGACGACTTCAAGGCTGCGACGAACGTGTTCGTCCAGTTGACCGTCGATCCAGGGACGGCGAACGCGATCTTGATTCCCCCGGCACTCTCAGCACGTCCGCGTGTTGGAGCGGTGCCGTTCGCCACGCAGGCGGAGCGAGCGGATGTCTCAGCTGCCGTTACCGGCGACATTCCGGCAACGCAGATCACGATATCGGGAGGACAAAACCTTCAGCAGAGACTCAACGAGCTCGCGCTGAAGAATTTGTTTTGCGGAGAGACGACGACACCCGTCGCCGGCAACATCGGCGGCTACGCGGCGGCCGATGTCAGATGCCGAACCAACAGTGGATGCGGGAACCTGGCGACGGTGCATATGTGCACCGCAGATGAAATGCTCCGGTCCGCTCGCCTCGGTATCACGCTCCCTGTTGAATCCTGGTACAGCGCCGGCGTGGTTTGGTTCGAGGGATCGACAGGCACTGGAGCCGATTGCAACGGATGGACCACGAGCAGCGGCGGAGGTGAAGGACCACTGTGGACGACGAGCTTTCCGAACCGTGAGACATGCAACAACCCGCGTACGATCGCCTGCTGTGATCTGATGTAGAAGAATGCGGTTGCCCGTATCCGGCAGCATGATTTCCGGCGCTTCCTACCGAACCCAGGCCTGCCGCTTCTGGGTTCGAGGCCGCTACTTCACGTTGGCGAGCTTCGGCGTCGTCAGGGTTCGCGCTGCAAGTGGCATGCAACTCGAACGGCACAGTGTGTGCGACCGGAGGTCTCCAGTGAGCAAGCAGGGTCTATTGATCGCGTGTACGGGTCTCCTCGGTGGTGCGCTCGCCAGCGTCGCGTACCAGGCGGGGACAGCGCGGGCGACAGTTCCAGTCGCAGCGAACCGTCTGTTCTACTCGGGTCAACTCCTGAACGGGGCGGGCGCTCTGACCGGTGCGCACGCAGTCCAGGTGGAGTTCTTCTCG
>JANNBP010000135.1:0-72973 GCA_031385555.1 Deltaproteobacteria bacterium
ATCATCCGTCGCTACATCAAGCGCAACATCCAGAAGATCCAGTACTGCTACGAGAAGGAGCTGCTCGCGAAGTCGAGCCTGTCCGGGACCGTGCAGACCCAGTTCTTCATCACCCCGAACGGCAACGTCGCCTCGTCGACCGGCTCGGGCGTCGACACGGAAGTCGCGAACTGCGTCGCCAATGTCATTCGCGGCATCGAGTTCCCGAAGCCGAAGGGCGGCGGCGGCGTCCAGGTGAACTATCCGTTCACCTTCCGTCCGGCCGGCTCGTAAGCTGACAGCCTGACCTCGAAGAAGGCGCCCTCCGGGGCGCTTTTGTCGTTCCGGAGGAGTGGCCGCGTCGACGCCCTCGGGTTGACAAGGAACTGCGCTGAGGTCTGGTCTGCGCCGTTGGATTGCGCTCGAGCATCGCGCTCGAGCATCGCTCTCGAGCATTGCGTGGTCAGAGGGTCGCCAGATCGCCAAACGCAACCCGCCAAGGGGCGCCAAACGATCTTTTCTTTGAACCGGACACGTCCGACGTTCAAACATTCTTCGACGAGAACCCAAGCTCGTCCGGCATTGAGACGCCGGACGAGACGCCGGACGAGACGCCGGACGAGACGCCGGACGAGACGCCGGACGAGACGCCGGACGAGACGCCGGACGAGACGCCGGACGAGATCGCTCGTACAAGCCTTCTGTCGACGCCTCAGCGTCGACAGAACTGGATAGGTCTATACGGCCGGTCGCTGTGGCGCGGACCTCCGATTGATCGATCCTTTGGCCGAGCCTTGGCGGGCCTCACTTGGCGATTTGGCGACCCTCCGACCACGTAATGCTCGAGCGCAATCTAACGGTCGCGATCTGCAGACATCTCCGTCGAGAAATCGACTTTAGACTGCTTGAGGGCCGGCACGAACCGTTTTACCGTGCGCGGATGAAGCTCGCGGCGCTCGCACTCGGCTTGGCCCTCCTTGGTGGCTGTGACAACAAGAACAAGGACTCGATCAAGTTCGCCAACGAAGCCGCGAAAGCGTACGGCCAGAAGCAGTGGGACACCGCGATCGAGCGCTACACCAAGGCGACCGAGAAGTGGAAAGACAACCACACCGCCTGGTACGGACTGTCGGCCGCGTACTCGCAGCGCCGTGAGTGGGGCAAGGCCGCCGATGCTGCCGCGCAGGCCGTCTCGCTCGAGCCCGAGATCTCGATGTATCAGCTGATGTACGGCCGCGCGCTGTACGAGAAGGCGATCCAGCAGGCCAAAGAAGATCAGGCCCGCAAGGAGAACAAGAAGATCGAAGAGGTCGAGCCCGAGCTGTCGACCACCAACTTCGAGAAGCCGCTGCAGCACCTGCAGCAGGCGATCAAGCTGACGCCCGAGCTGTGGCGCGCGCACTATCTGATCGGCAACATCCACCGCTACGCCGGTCGCACCAAGGAGTCCGCCGATGCGTTCTCCGCCTCGCTGGCTTTCGGCCCGACCGAGCCCGCGCCGTGGATCGCGCTGTGCGAGCTCTATCGCGCGTGGGACTACACGGATCAGGCGATCGCCGTCGCGCAGCAAGGCGCGCTCGTGATCCCCGGCGACACCGAGAAGAGTGACATCTGGTTCGAAGTCGGCATGGGCTTCGATGACAAGCGCAACGACGAAAAAGCGATCGAGGCGTTCGACAAGGCGCTCGATTCGAAGAAGGACAACCACAAGGCGAAGTTCGCCCGTGGTCAGGCCTACTACCGCAAGGGCTCGGCGTCGTCGAGCGAGTCGGCGCGCTCGGACGCGTACGCGAAGGCCAAGCGTGACCTCGAGGAGTTCAGCAAGGCGGGTGGCGCCTCGGTCGAGTTCTTCAAGCAGCAGGCGTCGCGCATGTTGATGGACATGGCGGCGAAGTCGGCTGGTGCGGCGGGCGGAACGCCGGGTCAGAAGATGTCGCCGGCGGATCTCGTGAAGAAGGCCGAAGAAGACAAAAAGGGCGGCAAGAAGTAAGGCCCCGGGGTGCTGTCGACCGACAGCCCTCGGCCACGCCACCCGGCCTCGCGATCAGGCGCGTCACCGATCTTCTAAATTCAGTTGTGCTCCTGACCTCCTACTGTGGTGGGCAGCAGGCCCCGCCGGGCCGATTCACGACGCGATCCTGCGGTTTCACGCCTGTCAGTGATCTCGCGGGAAAACTCCGAGAACGAACCGACTAAAAATAGGGGTGGCAGCGTGCCCCGCTCGTGTGAGCGACCGTGATACAAACTTCTCAACGGGTTAGGGCGGGGATTTCTTTTGGTTTGCGGGAGGATAGACCGCAGATGGATACGCGTACTTTGCTTCGGGAACGGCTGCGTCGCTCACGTGATTGGGCAGCGACGATCGATGAGCTAGAGAAGGAATTGGAGGCATCGGGCAGCAAACCCGAACAGTCAGAGAGACTGTTCGAGCTGGCTGCACTCGTCGAGGACGTGATCCCCGAGCGAGAGAAAGCGCTGAGCTTGTATCAGCGCGCCTGGAAGCTCCATCCCGACAACCTCAAGGCACTGTCGCGCGCGCGCGAAGTGTACGGTGAGATCGGTCGCTTCGAGATGGTCGCGAAGCTCGGCGAGATGGAGCTCCGCTCCCCCGCCGCCGCGATCGATCTCGCGCGGATCGTCGGCGAGGCACTCCTCGACAACGGACAGAAGGACAAGGCGCAAGCCGTCCTCTCGAAGGCGCTCGAGAAATCGCCGGACTCGGTGCGCGTGCAGGACGCCCTGCGAGCGCTCGACTACGATCCCGAGTTCTGGACGGACACCGTCGACGACGCGATCGAGAAGGCCGAGAAGCTCGAGGACGCACTCGCGATTCGCACGCTCGTACGAGCGGCTCGCATCCTCAAGATCGAAGCCGCTGAAGACGAGCGCCTCGAAGAAGTGCTCAAGCAGATCCTCGCGAAGGACATCGACGAGCCGAGCGCGAACTTCATCTACGAGACGCTGCTCGCCAACGCGAATCGTTGGGACGACATCGAAGCGCACCACCGCCGCCGCGCAGAGCGCGCACCCGATCATGGAAGCAAGATCGAGGCGCTGCGGATCTTCGGGCTCGAGTGGGTGCAGCGATTCAAGGATCGCGACCGCGGCGCGAAGTTCTTCGACTCCGCGATGCGTGCAACCGCGAGCAACGGTGCCGGTTCGATGCGCTCGGTGGTCGCGGCGTTCACGCTGCTCAGCCAGGTGATGGGTGAGCGCAACGAGTGGGCAGGCCTGCTCGATATCGCCGACGCGATCCTCGGTCGCCTGTCCGGCGAGGACAGGCTGTACGTCGCCGTCCAGGGCGGCCACATCGCGTTCGACAAGCTCAACGACATCCCGCGCGCGCGCCGGTTCTTCGGCGTCGCGGCGAGCGTCGAGTTGCAGAACCCGCACGTGCAAGACTTCATCGCGGCGGTCGGTCTCGAGCAGGAGCCGAGCGCAGCAGGTTCGCTGCCCACGATGCCGGCGCTGGTCGACATCGATGACGGGTCCGCAGCGCGTGCCGCGGAAGAAGCGTCGGAAGAAGCCGCACGTGAAGCGGCCGAGCGTGCGTCGGCGGCGCAGGATGCCGCGGACCGCGCCGATCGCGCGGAGCGCGAAGAGTCCGAGCGCACCGCGAACGCGGAGCGCGACGAGGAAGATCGCCAGGCGAAGATCCAGGCCCAGGCGAAGGCCGCCGCCGACGACAAGGCTGCGAAGGCGAAGGCCGAGCTCGCAGGGGACGCGGACGCGGAGGGCGACGCAGAAGCGAAGGCTGCTGCCGACAAGGCCGCTGCCAAGGTTGCCGAGGACAAGGCTGCCGAGGACAAGGTTGCCGAGGACAAGGTTGCGGCTGCGGCCGACAACGTCGCTGCTGCCGCCGTCGAACCGGCGCCGCGCGCGAAATCCCCGACCTCCGCAGGCGAGCAGAGCTCGCAGGGCAGGTCGGATAGTCCTTTGGCAGAAGCTCCGCGTGCGAAGTCGTCGACCCAGGCGCCGCTACCGGCGGACCTCGGAGCCGCGATGGAGTTCGCGCGTGCCGCCGAGAGCGGCAACGACAAGGGCGTCGCCGCGTGGAAAGAAGTCGTCGCGAAGAACTCACAGAGCAAGGACGCGCGGCGCGAGCTCGCGCGCGTGCTCCGCGGCAACGCCGCGTGGGCAGCGCTCGCCGATGCACTGAAGGATGAAGCCTCGAAGGCAACCCCACCGGGGCCCGCGCAGGCGGAGATCCAGCTCGAGCTCGCCGAGGTCTACGGCAAGCTCAACAACGACAACCAGATCATTGCTGCGCTCAACGCGGCGATCCAGGCGGATCCCACGCGCCTCGAGATCTACGATCGACTCGGCGCACTTTACGAGAGCAAGAAGCGCTGGCCCGATCTGGTCAAGGTCCTCTCCGAGAAGGCTGACAAGACGGACGGCACCGAGGGCAAGGTCGAGATCTATCTACAGGTCGCGAACCTCTACCTCGAGCGGTTCTCGAACCAGGCCGAGGCGATCAAGGCGATCGAGCGCGTGCTCGAGCTCGATCAAGATAACGACAAGGCGATCGAGCACCTCCTCGCCGTCTACGAGAAGCGCCGCGACTGGGAGAAGTTGATCAAGCTCAAGGAGAGCGAGGTCAACCGATCCTCCGAGCACGAGCGCGGGGCCAAGGTCATCGAGGTGGCGAAGATGGCCGCCACCAAGGTCAAGAAGCCCGAGATCACCACGTACTGGTGGGAGAAGGTGCTGCAGTACGAGCCGGCGCACGAGGAAGCGCTGTCCGAGCTCGGCAAGTTGTACGAGCGCAACAAGGAGTGGGACAAGCTCGCCGACATCGCCAAGCGTCAGGCCGACGCCGCGAGCGACGACAAGACCCGCGCGGATGCGCTGCAACGCCTCGGTCTCCTCTATACGGAGAAGGTCGAAGACAGCGCGAAGGCGATCGAAGCCTGGCAGCGGCTGCTCGCGATCGACGAGAACAACCGTCGCGCGCAGGATGCGCTCAAGAAGCTCTACGTCTCGGAGGGTCGCTGGGAGGACCTCGAGCAGTTCTACAGCTCGCGCAACAAGGTCGACGAGTACATCCGCGTCCTCGAGCGTGAGGTCGAGGCGGGTGACGAGAAGTTCCGGCTGTCCCTCGCGATGAAGATCGCGGTGCTCTACCGCGACGTCATCCAGAAGGCGGACCGCGCCATGCGCGCGTTCGAGAAGGTGCTGACGCTCGACGAGAACAACCTCGAAGCAGCCGAAGCCCTGATCCCGCTCTACGAGGGTGGGAGAGATCCGCGTGCGCTCGTCCGCGTGCTCGAGATCCAGCTCCGCGCCACGCCGGCCGACGAGCAGAACGTCCGCCAGGAGCGGATGCAGAAGCTTGCGCAGTACAGCGAAGAGAAGCTGCGCGACAAGGGCGCGGCGTTCGGCTGGTGGATCAAGGCGCAGACCGAAGATCACGAGGCGGAGTCGATCCGCGCGGAGATCGAGCGGCTCGCGGCCGAGACGGGTTCGTGGAACACGCTCGTCGATTCGTACAACGCCGCGCTGCCCAAGTTCGGGCACAAGGCGGATGCGCTGCCGTTGATGTTGGTGATGGCGCGGGTCATCGAGAAAGAGCAGGGCGACCCCGATCGCGCGCTCGAGATGAACCGCTCGATCCTCGAAATCGACAACGGCAACGAGCAGGCGCTCGATGCGTTAGAGCGGCTCTACCTCGGCAAGCAGCGCTACGAAGATCTGCTCGGCATCTACGCGAAGAAGCTCGACCTGTCGAACGACGGCGACGAGCGGATCGCGATCCAGAGCAAGATCGGGCAGCTCTACGAGGACGAGGTCAAGGACGACAACAAGGCGATCGTCGCCTACCAGGCGATCCTCGATGCTGCCGGCGACGAGCCCACCGCGTTGCGTAGCCTCGATCGCGTCTACCTCCGGAACAGCCGGTGGAAGGACCTCGCGGACATCCTCGGTCGTCAGCTGACCGTCGTCAGTCCCGACGAGGACAAACAAGGCCACGCCGAGCTCAAGTACCGGCTCGGTCAGGTCAAGGAACAGCACCTCTCGGACGTGCCGGGTGCGATCGATGCGTATCGCGACATCCTCGATGTCGTTCCTACGCACGAGCGCGGACGCCGGGCCCTCGAGCTGCACCTCGCCGAGGGCGATGCCCAGCAGCTCACCGTCGCGAGCATCCTCGAGCCGATCTACGAACAGCTCGGCGAGTGGGGCCCGCTCGTCGGGGTCCACGAGATCCAGCTCGTCAGCGAGAAGGATCAGCTGCGCAAGACGTCGCTGCTGCTCCGCATCGGCGAGCTGCAGCGCACCAAGTTGCTCGACGCCTCCAAGGCGTTCGACGCCTATGCGCGTGCGTTCAGGGGAGATCCGTCCACCGAGGCGGCGAAGGATCAGCTCGAGGCGCTGGCTCCGCTGATCGATGACGGCTGGACGAAGCTCGTCCACCTCTACGAAGCCGGGCTCGAGAGCAAGGGTTCGGGACACGGTCCCGAGATCGTCCTCGATCAACGACTGGCGCACGAGCTGGCTACGAAGGTCGCGCGCTCGTACGAGGATCGCCTCAACAAGAGCGACAAGGCCGTCGAGTTCTTCCGCCGTGCACTGACGATCGAGCAAGACGATCTCAACGCGCTCGCGGCCCTCGAGTCGATCTTCACGCGCGACGAGAAGTTCCCCGAGCTCCTCGAGGTCTATCGCCGCCGCGTCGACATCGCGAACGAGCCCGACGAGCGGCTCGACTTCCTGTTCCGCATCGCCTCGCTCCACGAGGAGATGCTGAACAACCAGGACGAAGCGATCGCGACGTACATCGAGATCCTCGGCCAGGCGCCGGATGATCTGAAGGCGCTCCGCGCCCTCGATCGGCTGTATGTCGCCCGTGGATCGTGGCGCGACCTCGGCGACAACATCAGCCGCCAGTTGCAGCTCGTCGAGAGCAAGCACGAGCAGGTCGCACTCCTGGTTCGCCTCGCGCAGCTGCGCGAGACGCACCTGGGCGAGCTCGCGGCGGCGGTCGAGACGTATCGCCAGGTCCTCGATCACGAGGACCAGAACCGCGAGGCCGTGGGTGCACTCGAGCGGCTGATCAGCCACCCCGAGCACGAGCTCACGATCGCGAACATCCTCGAGCCGATCTACAAGGCCCGAGCGGACTGGCAGAAGCAGATCGGCGTCTACGAGATCATGGCGAAGCACGCCTTCGATCCCGTCCGCAAGATCGAGCTGCTGCACCAGATCTCCGAGCTCCACGAGATCGGCGGCGACAACGCCGACGAGGCGTTCCAGACGTTCGCTCGCGCGCTGCGCGACGATCCGCGCAACGACACCACGCACGCGCAGCTCGATCGTCTCGCCCGCGGCCTCGGTCGCTGGGCGGATGCCGCGGCGCTGTACGACGAGGTCGCGACGGCCTCGGCCGAAGACGATCTCAAGGTGGCGCTGCTGTTCCGCCGCGCCGTGATCCAGGAGCACGAGCTCCGCGACGACAAGGCCGCGGTGGCCACCTACGAGCGGATCCTGACGACGGCTCCGCAGACCGTCGAGGCCGCGACCGCGATCCAGACGATCCACGAGCGCACCGGCGATTGGCCGAAGCTCGTCGAGGCGCTCAAGCGCAAGTCCGAGATCCTCCCGAACGTCGAGGAGCGCAAGCAGCTGCTCTATCGCTCGGCGCAGATCGAGGAAGAGGTCCTCAGTAACGCAGACGCCGCGATCGCGACGTTCCGCAGCGTGCTGGCGATCGACGACGTCGACATCACGGCGATGGACGCCCTCGAGCGGCTCTACGTCCGCCTCGCGCGGTGGGAGCCCCTCAAGGACGTCTACGCGAAGAAGGCCGACCTCGCCGAGGATCCGGCCGACAAGAAGCGCCAGCTCTACGTGCTCGCGCAGGTCTACGACCGCGAGCTCGGCGACGTGGCGAAGGCGATCGAGACCTACCAGGGCATCCTCGATCTCGACGCCGACGAGCTACCGGCGATCCAGTCCCTGGACCGTCTCTACGGTCAGGCCGAGCGTTGGTACGACCTGCTCGGAAACCTCGAGCGCCAGGTCGAGCTCGCCGAGACCACCGGTGAGACCGTCGCGCTCAAGTACCGCATCGGTCACCTCTGGCAGATCCGCCTCGGTGACGTGGCGCGCGCGATCGAGAGCTACCGCGAAGCGCTCGAGATGGATCCGTCCCACTCGGAGACGCTCGCTGCGCTCGACGGGCTGGTTCACGGCAAGGTCGAGCCGGTCATGGCCGCGCGCGTCCTCGAACCGATCTACGAGCACGCCGGCGAGTATCCGAAGCTCGTCGATGTCCTCGAGGTGATGGTCGCGAACAACGAGGACCCGCACGCGCGCGTCGAGCTGTTCCACCGGATCGCCACCTATCACGAGCAGATGATCGGCAACGCGAGTGCGGCGTTCGACGCCTACGCTCGCGCGCTGCGCGACGACTCCGGGAACCAGCTCACGCTGGGTCACATCGAGCGGCTCGCGGAGATCACGAGCTCGTTCGAGGCGCTGTCGAAGCTGTATCAGGCCGAAAGTGAGAAGTCGCTCGACGTCCCGCGGCAGGTCGATCTGCTGTCGCGCCTCGCCCGCGTCTACGAGCAAGAGCTCGCCGACGTCGCGAAGGCGATCTCCACGCTGCGCCGGATCCTCGACGCAGAGTTCGACAACAAGCCGGCCGTGCTCGCCCTCGACCGCCTGTACTCTGCGACCAACGCCTGGCCCGAGCTCGTCGACATCCTCAAGCGCGAGATCCAACTATCTGATTCGGGCTCACCGAACGAGATCCCGACGCTGCAGTTCCGCTTGGGTCAAACCCTCCAGCACCAGCTCGGTGATCGGAAGGGTGCGGTCGAGGTCTATCGCGAGATCCTGACCGAGAACCCGACGCACGAATCGACGCTGGCGGCCCTGGAGGACATGTTCCACGGCGGCCATCTCCAGCCCGAGATCCATCAGCTGCTCGAGCCGCTCTACGAGAGCGCGAGCGAGTACGGCAAGCTGCACGCGATCCACGAGGTCCAGCTCGGCAAGCTGAGCGGTCCGGATCGCCAGGCGATGTACCAGCGCCTCGCCGAGCTCGCCGAGGGCAAGCTCTACGATCAGCCGAAGGCGTTCCACTGGTGGAGCGAGGCGATCGTCGAGGACCCGCGGTGGGATCACGCGCTCGAGGAGAGCGAGCGACTCGCCGGCCAGACCGGTGCGTGGGACGAGCTCGTGGCCGCGTACACGCGCGGTCTCGACCGGACCAGCGATCGCGAGATCAAGCGCCTGACGCTGCTCCGCATGGCGCGCGTCTACGAGTTCGAGCTCGGTGACGCAGCAAATGCCGTCGCGACGCACCTGCGCGCGCTGGAGCTCGAAGCGAAGGACCCGGATGCCCTCGCGGCGCTGGATCGGCTGTACCTCACGGCCGGCATGTACGACGACCTCGCCGAGATTCTGCGGCGCCGGATCGAAGTCACGCAGGACACGGACGAGCAGCTCGAGCTGTACTTCCGTCGCGGTCAGATCTTCAGCGACGCGCTCAGCGATCTGGATCAGGCACTCGCTTGCTACACCTCGATCCTCGAGCAGGAGAGCCGGAATCGGCGCGCCCTCGAGTGCATCGAGGCGATCCACTTCCGCCGCGAAGCATGGTCGAAGTTGTTCGAGACCTACGAGAAGCTGATCGACGTCGCGGCGGATGACGCCGAGATGGCCGACATCTACGCGCGGATGGCGCGGATCTCGTCGGAAGCGCTGTCTCCTGGCAACCAGGGCAACGAAGACAAGGCGATCGAGTACTGGCAGAAGGTGCTCGACATCCGCGGCGAGGAGCCGCAGGCGCTACAAGCGCTGTCCGAGCTGTGCCAGCGCCGCGAGCGCTGGGACGAGCTGGTCGAGATCATCGATCGTCAGGTCGCGGTCGCGCAGGGCGATCAAGACCAGATCCGGCTGTACAAGAGCCTCGGTAACGTCTGGGAGCACAAGCTCCAGCGCGAGCGCAACGCCCTCGACGCGTGGCTCGCTGCGGACCGCATCGACGGCCACGACCTCGAGACGCTGCGCGCCCTCGCGCATCTCTATCGGTCGACGCAGGCGTGGGACGAGCTGTCTCAGACGCTGCGCCGGATCATCGACGTCGGTAACCTCAACGGTGAGGTCAACGAGAACGAGACGATCGAGCTGTACGCGCAGCTCGGGCAGCTCGAAGGCGAAGTCCTCGGTCGCGTCGACGACGCGGTCGATGCATGGCGTCGCGTGGTCTCGATCGACCCGTCCGACTTCCGCGCGCTGGCAGCCCTCGAAGGGTTGTTCACGCGTGAGGGTCGCTGGGAAGAAGCGATCGACGTGCTCGAGAAGCGCGCGCTGGTCCTCGACGACGAGCTCCAGCGTCGCGAGAACCTCCTCCAAGCGGCCGCGACGTGGGAAGAGAAGGTCGAGAACCTCACCAAGGCGGCCGAGGTCTACGAGCGCGTTCGCGCCGGCGACCCTTCGAACGTCACCGCAAGCGACCGCCTCGAAGCAATCTACTCGCAGCAGTACAAGTGGACCGAGCTCGTCGAGGTCCTGCTCGAGCAATCGGAGCTGCGACCCAACGTCGAGGAGCAGATCACGATCCTCAACCGCGTCGCCAAGATCTACGAACAGGAGATCGGCGATCAGGAGTCGGCGTTCTACGTCCTGCAGGCCGCGTTCAAGCGCGACTACTCGCACGACATCACGGCGAACGAGCTCGAGCGCCTCGCCACGGCGACCAACCGCTGGCAGGAGCTGCTCGACGAGTACACCAACCGCGTCAACGAGCTCGAGCGGGAGGACCGTTCGGCGGCGGCCGATTTGTGGGTCAAGATCGGTCGCTGGTACAGCGAGCATCTGAGCCACCTCGAGTACGCGATCCACTCGGTGCAGCAGGCGCTGCGCATCGATCCCGCGCACACCGGGGCACTCGGCGGCATGGCCGATCTGCAGCGCAAGCGCGGGTCGTGGACCGAGCTATCCGAAACGCTGCAGCGGCACGCGGCAGTCGAGACCAGCAAGGAGAAGAAGACCGACCTCTACATCTCGCTCGCGGAGCTGCTCGAGCGGCAGATGCAGGATCTGGGGGGCGCGATCCACGCGTACCAGCAGGCCCTCAACTACTCGCCGGCCTCCCCGGCGGCCCTCGTCGCACTCGATCGGCTGTATCGCCGGACCGAGCAGTGGGAGCCGTTGATCGATGTCTTGAACCGGCGCGCGGAGAGCATCGATCTCAACGCCGGTGGCGACGAGCAGGAAGTCATCAAGTTCCGGCTCGAGGCCGGTCAGATCTGGGACCTGCGTCTGTTCGACGCCGGCCAGGCGATCGCGTCCTACAACGCGGTCCTCGTCGTCGACCCGCACAACTTGAACGCGCTCCGCGCGCTCGAGGCGCTCTACGAGAAGACCAACCAGTCGGAGAAGTACCTCGAGGTCCTCGAGGCACAGCTCGACGCGTCACCATCGGATAGCGAGCAGATCGCGCTGTACGAACGCATGGCGGCGGCGTGGGAAGAGCGCTTCGGCAAGCTCGACCGCGCGGCGGAATCGCTCGAGAAGATCGTCGCGGTCGATAGCCGCAACTTCAGCGCGTACCGCGAGCTCGCTCGGCTCTACCAGCAGAGCGGCAAGTGGGAAGCACTCGTCGAGACCTATCGCAACCACATCACCTACGCGACGGATCAGCAGACCAAGATCGATCTGTTCGTCGCGATGGGCGTGACGTACGAGCAGAACCTCGGCGACATCGATCGCTCGATCGAAGCGTACGTCGACGTGCTGCAGTTCGACTCGTCCGAGCAGCGCGCCCTCGATGCGCTCGGTCGCCTGTACGAGAAGATCAACGAGTGGGACCGCGCGATCGAGATGATGGCGCAGCTCGTCCGCCTGACCGACGACCCGCGTCGCCAGGTCGACCTGTACTCGCGGATGGGCCGCCTCCAGTACGGCCAGGTCCAGGATCCCGACTCGGCCGAATCGAACCTGTTGCGCGGTCTCGCCATCGACCCGGGCCACGTCCCGACGATGGAAGCGCTCACCAAGCAGTACTCGGATCGCGGTGACTGGCTGAAGGCCGCCCAGATGATGGTGCGTGCCGAGGCGGTAACCCCGGTCGTGATCGACAAGGTGCGCCTGCTGTTCGAGGCGGCCCGGATCTACGAGGACAAGCTCCGTCAGAACGACGCCGCGAAGCAGCTCTACGCCGCGGTGATCTCGCTCGACCCCGAGCACGTCGAGGCGGGTCGTCCGCTCGCGAACCTCTACTTCAGCTCGCTCGAGTGGGGCTCGCTGTCGCCCGTGATCGACATGCTGACGCGGAAGGCCGCGCAGCTCCATGCGCAGCCGCCAGAGCTGATGGAGCTCTACTACCGCGCCGCGCGCACGGCCGACGAGCTCGGCGACTACCAGAAGGCGCTCGGCTACTACAAGCAAGCGTACGACATCGACTCGACGTACCTGCCCACGCTCGTCGGTCGCGCCGACTTGCTCTACAAGATGGGCGACTACGACAACGCTGGAAAGATCTACCAGACGATCCTGGTCCAGCACCGCGACGGTCAGGAAGAGGCGGACGTCGTCCGCATCTACAACCGCCTCGGCATGGTTCGCCAGAACCTGAACGAGCGCAAAAAAGCGCTCAACATGTTCGAGAAGGCGCTCGAGATCGATCCGACGCATCGAGACACCCTCGAGGCGGTGATCGCGCTGCAGGAGCAGCAGGGCGACTGGGAAGCGGTGGTCCACGCGAAGCGCGGCCTGATGACGACCGCGCCGAACAAAGAGAAGGTGCTACTGCTCGACCAGATCGGCAGCATCTACCACGAGCGGCTCCAGAACGCGCAGAAGGCGACCGCGGCGTACCTCGAAGCTCTCGAGGTCACGCCCGAGGATCACCAGCTGCTGCAGAAGGTGCTCGACCTCTACACCGAGACCAAGCAGTGGAAGAAGGCCGTCGAGATCATCGAGCGGTTCGTCGCGCTCGAGCCCGACACCTACCGCAAGGGCGCCTACTACCACGCGGCCGCCACGGTGTGCCGCGACGAGCTGAAGTCGCTCGACGAAGCGGTCGACTACTACAACCGTGCGCTCGACAGCTTCTTCGGTTCGCCCGAGAAGCTGACCGAGACGAACATCCCGAAGGCCCTCCGCTCGTTCGAGGCGATCGACAAGATCCTCACGACCAAGCGCGACTGGAAGGCGCAGGAGCGCGCGTACCGCGACATGGTGAAGCGGTTGCCGAAGCAGGGCAGCGCGGTGTTCCAGAAGCTGCAGGTCGGGCTGTTCGACGGCCTCGGCGAGATCTATCGGTCGCGCCTCAAGCACTACCAGAGCGCGACCCAGGCCTACGAGATCGCCCAGCAGCTCGATCCCAAGAACGAGATGCGTGGCGACGGTACCGATCGCGCCGAGATCCTCGCCGAGCTGTATCTGGTCTCCGGACCCGAATACACCGACAAGGCCGTCGAGCAGCACATGCGGATGCTGCGCAACGAGCCGTTCAAGTACGACTCGTACAAGGCGCTGCGCCGCATCTACATGGACGCGCACCAGTACGACAAGACGTGGTGCGTCTGTAACACCCTCGCGTTCCTCAAGAAGGCCGACCCGGACGAGCTGCAGTTCTACGAGCAGTACAAGCCGCGCGGTCTCGTCAAGGCGAAGAACGTGATGAGCCCGGATACCTGGGCGAAGCTGATCCACCCCGACGAGAACCGCTACATCAGCGCGATCTTCGGAGCGGCCTGGCAGGGCGTCGCCGCGATGAAGGCGTTCCCGCACAAGGACTTCGGCGTCAAGCGCAAGGACAAGCGCTCGCTGCCGGGCGATCCGCTGATGTTCTCGAAGTTGTTCTACTACGTGGCGCAGGTCCTCAACGTCCCGCTCCCCGAGGTGTTCCTCGTCGAGGACAACAAGCCCGCCGACATCCAGCTCGCGAACGCGATCGAGAAGCAGGAGCTGTGTCCATCGTTCGTGGTCCGTCCGCACTTGCTGCAAGGCAAGAGCGAGCGCGAGATCGCGTTCCTCTCGGCACGTCGCCTGACCTTCATGCGGCCCGAGTACTACTTGAAGATGCTGCTGCCCACGAACACCGAGCTCAAGGTGGTCGTGCTCAGCGCCATCGTGATGGTGCAGCCGCGCTTCCCGGTGCCGCCCGACATGGTGGCGCTGGTCCAGCAGTACCTGCCGGAGATGCAGAAGCGGATGCCGCCGCAGGTGCTCGAGCAACTCGGTGCGGTCGTCCAGCGCTTCATCCAGGCGGCGCCCGAGATCAACCTCGCCAAGTGGGGTCACGCGGTCGATGCGGTCTCGCATCGCGCGGGCTTCGTGGTGTGCGGTGATCTCGAGGTCGCGGCACGGATGGTGTCGGCGGAGCCGGTAGTCGTCGGTGGTCCGCAGGTGAAGGACAAGATCAAGGAGCTCGTCCTCTACTCGATCTCCGAGGAGTTCTTCACGGTCCGCGCGCAAATGGGTCTGACGATTGCGGGCTGAGCTCGCGCTCGTCATCTCATCAGGACTCGGCTGTGGTGGCACCAGGGCTCCCTTGAAGGAGCCCACGCTCGAGCACGGTACGCAGCGCGTGGCCGTCTCGGGTGGTGAGGTCGTGATCGACGTGCGAGGGCAGGGCCCGCTCTGTCTCGCGCATCCCGGCGGGCCCGGGCTCGACTCGAGCTATCTGCACGGGGCGGCGCTCGAGAAGCACTTCACGGTCGTCTACATCGACCCGATCGGCACCGGGTCGTCCTCGAAGCTTCCCGCACCGGAGCTGTACTCGATCGCGCGTGACGCCGACGTGATCGAGGCGCTGCGGGTGAAGCTCGGGTTCGACAAGCTCTGCCTGATCGGCCACTCGTACGGTGGGACCGTGGTGATGTCGTACGCGGTCGCGCATCCCGAGCGCGTGCGCGGGATGTTCTTGTACTCGACGACGCCGACGTTCGAACCCGAGTGGCTCGCGGACACGATGGCGAACACGCAGTGGTTCAAGGACGGCGCGTGGTTCGCCGACGCGATCAAGGCGATCGAGGAAGAGGACAAGGCGACGGACGAGGTCGCGCTGAACGCCGTGTTCAAGCGCGAGCTCAAGCTGTTCTTCGCCGACTACGACGGCAAGCGCCCCGACTACGACGACATCATCACCAAGCTGCGCGTGACGTTCGAGGTCGCGACGCGGCGTCCGCAGGGCAAGCAGGGGGTCTACGACGTGCGCGGGAAGTTCGGGCGATTGCACACGACGCCGACGCTGATCGTCACCGGCGACAAGGACTTCTCCGGCGGGCCAGTGCCGTCGAACTGGATCCAGCAGTCGATCGCCGACAGCAAGCTCGTGATAATTCCGAGTGCGGGGCATTTTGCCCACGTCGAGCAGCCGGATGCGTTCGAAGCCGCCGTCGCGAAATTCGCCGACGCGCTCCGCTGAATTCGAGCCTCGTCGTCGCGTCCTTCGCTAGCATCCCTCTCGGGAAGCAAAAGGGAGACACGCGCCAATGACCAAGCACCTCATTCTCGGAACGCTCACGAGCGTCGGCCTGTTCGTTGGTAGCGCCGCCGCCGACGACAAGGAAGTCGCTCAGAAGAAGGTCGACACCGCGAAGACGGAGACCTGCGAGAAGACCAAGAAGTTCCTGGCCGATCAGGCTGTGAAGGGGCGCTGCAAGGACGAGAGCGCCGCGGCTCAGAAGATCACGTGCTCGGCATCGACGTTCAAGGACATCACCGATCTCAACACCAAGTGTGCGAAGGCGCCGGCGGCCAAGGACGACAAGGCGAAGCCGACCGAGGACAAGCCGGCCGATGCGGGTGCGCCGAAGTGCCGCGCGCTCGTCGACGGTAAGTCGATCGCCGAGGTCGAGGATACGTCGGGCGTGACGTGTGCCGGCAAGTTGATGGACGCCGTGCGCGCGGCCAAGTGCACGACCGCCGACATGAAGGGCAAGAAGGTCGCGTACACGATCAACCAGGATCACAAGGTCGGCAAGACCCCGATCAAGGATCGCGCGACCTCGCTGACGTGCCTCAAGATCACGCCCGCGAAGTGAATCGTCGGTCGAACCTGGTTCGACCTCAGCCGTTCGTCGGACCCGACCACTCGCCGGGGACCGGTGTGATCGAGTTCGTGCGCAGCCCGGTCACCCGGTAGATCCGGAGGGCGTCCTTCTTGCCCTTGACCTGCACGGGCTGCAACGGCTGCGCGTTGATCCTGCCGACGCAGTGGCGGTAGGTGTCCTCGGAGATGATGATCTCGCCGCGCTGCGCGACATTGACGAGGCGCGAGGCGACGTTCATCGCGTCACCGATCGCGGTCCACTGCAGGGCGCGGGTGGATCCGATGGCGCCCGTGATCACGTTGCCGGTGTTGATGCCGATGCCGATCTCGATCGGCGCGAGGCCTTCCGCCGCACGGGTGCGGTTGAACTCGGAGAGCGCCTCGAGCATCGAGATCGCGCAGGCCACGCCCTTGAACGGTGCGTCATCGAGAGCGATCGGTGCACCGAACAAGCCGATGATCTCGTCACCGACGAACTTGTCGAGGGTGCCGTGATACTTGAACAGCACGTCGACCATCACCTCGAAGTACTCGTTGAGGGTGTTGACGACCTCCTGCGCTGGCCGACCATCCGACGACGACGTGAAGCCGCGGATGTCGGAGAACAACATCGTCAGCTCCTGCGCGCGGCCGCCCCTCTCGATCACGAGCTCGCCCTTGACGACCTGCTCCACGATCGATGCGGGGATCAGGCGCGAGATCTGGGCGCGGGTCTGGGCTTCCTTCTCGATGCGGCTCGCGAGCCGCGCGTTCTGGATCGAGATCGCGGCCTGCGCGGCCATGCCGGTGCAGATCTGCAGATCCTTCTCGGTGAACGCGTTGGAGGTGAACAACGAGTCGAGGTGCATGATGCCGAGCAGATCGCCGGCGTAGAGCAGCGGCAGCGTCATCGTCGAGCGAATGCCCTGCATGATGATCGAGTGCGCGCCCGAGAACCGCGCATCCATCGTCGCGTCGGACGACAACACGGCGGCCTTGTTGTTCATCACCTCGGCCATCACGGTCTTCGACAGCACGATGTTGGGATCGCTCTTGCCGCTCTTGGTCTTGACGTGGCGAGGCGTCAGCTCGCCCTTGTCGTCGGCGAGCAAGATCACGCCGCGGTCCGCGCCGACCAGCTCGAACGCCTTCTCGAGGATCTTCGGGAGGAGCTTGTCGAGATCGAGCTCGCTACCGACGGCGCGTGCGAGCTCGTGACCGATGCGGAGGCGCTCGTAGTCGCGGCGCAGCGCCTTGTCGTCGGCGATCTGACGCTCGGGGACGAAGTCGCTCTCGCTCGCCTGGACACGACCGCGGATGTGGCTCTCGGTGAGGCCGGGCGCGATGGTGACGCGGCCGAGGGCATCGTCTTGCTTCGGCTTGTCGGCGAACACGATGCGGGTCGAGCCCATCGTGAATTCGTCGCCGTCGTTGAGGTAGTGATCAGCCACGCGCTCGCCGCGCATGAACGTGCCGTTGAGCGACTTCAGATCCCGGAGCAGGTACCGGCCGTCGGAGGCGCGCTGAATCTGCGCGTGCTCTTTCGAGATGATCCGGTCGAGGATCTGGATCGTGTTGTCGGGATGCCGACCAATGGTGTTGAACGCGGCGAGCTCGAACTCTTGCCGCTCTTCACCCGAGATAACGATCAGCTTGGCCATCGCAGACTCGTCCTCGAATGGTATGCCTGGTGACTCCTGGGATTCAAGCCGGGCTGGGACCAACTCCTTGCCGAGACAGCGGAAACGCCCCCTTGTGCTCCGGGCTTGGCTGTGGCACACAGTGCCCGCTTCGCGATCGTGGCGGAATTGGTAGACGCGCTGGATTCAGGTTCCAGTGGGTAACACTGTGGGGGTTCGAGTCCCCCCGATCGCACAAAGCCCGGCTCACTCAAGTGGGTCGGGCTTCATCCTTTTCGGGTTACCACGGGGTGTGGTCTACAGGTCTCGGGCACGACACAAGCCTGATAGGCTCGGTCTCGGCGCGGTCCTGCCAAAGGCTGGCCGCATACACGTCACATGTCACAGGAAAGCTGCCTATCCGCCCACCACATCCGTAGGAGGTTGTTTGTTGCAAACGGCAAATGGCACGGACTCCCGATGACGGGAGATCCACTCGCAGATGGCACTGGGTAGAACGCAGAAGGCATTCCTAACAAAAACCGGGCTCCAGACGCCCGGGCGTGGACCGCGCCACCTCTTCCTCCTCTGGAACCAAAATCCAGCGCATCTACCACTCCATCACGATCGCTTGCGAGGCGCAGGATTTGGCGGCCAAGATCACAAGTCCGGAGATGGGCGTGGATCGTCGCCTTCTACAGCTCGACCAGCTCGGTCTTGTTCGCCCGATTGACGGCCTGCTTCACCCGCTGGCTGAACTCCTGGATCCGATCGACCTCGTTCCAGATCTCGCGGGACGGCAACCCGAAGTCGGTGACCTCGGTGACGTCGTACCCGAGGGTCTCCATCTCCTCGGCCTTGAGGCCCTTTTCGGAGAACGTCTCCTTCTTGCGCTCGACCTTGGTGACCGAGCGGTAGCGGATGAAGTTGGTGCCGCTCTCCATCACGTTGACTCCATCGGTGCGGAGCGGGACGGCGCGCGCGGCTTCCTCGAGCTTCGGGATGATGCTGTCCTTGAGGACGAGCAGTTCCGGAATCGTGTAGGTCACCGTCTTGCCGGCCATGTCCTCGACCTCGGCGGTTGCCTGCTGATTGGTCAGCGAGATCCGGAGGGCGAGGATCCGATCCTCCTCGAGGATCTCGCGCAGTTTCTCGCGGCATTCCTCGACGGTGTAGTGGCGCGAGGTCGTCTTCTCGGAGCCGGGCTCCGGCGTGAACGCGGCGTTGCCTTCGATCGTCTTACAGCGATAGGTCCGCTTCGTGTTACCGGATGACTTGAGGCGGTTCGTCCACGCCTCGATGTCTCCCGACAGCTTCTTTCGTCGATTGAACCCGTCCCCGAGCGTCATGCGCATGGCCCGGAGCATATCTCGATGACGGATGCCGCACTGCGCGGTGGCAAGGATCACGATCGAGACATGGGGTTCGTGACGTTCGAGCCAAAGGTGAGCTCAGCGTGGATCGTCGGGGTGATCGCGATGTCGGGTGTGGCGAACGCGGGACCGTACGTCGAGCACAGCTCGGTCACGGAGAGTCTTCGCGAGATCGAGCTCGCCGTGTCGGATGCGACGTCGAGCGATCCGCGCGACTACGTGCTTCAGGATGGCGACCAGCGGCTGACCGCCGAGCACGTCTCGCAGGACGTCGCGGTGATCGCATTCATCGTCGCCGCCGGCGATCCGATCATCCCGACGCTGCTCGACGGGCTCGCGCTCGAGCGCTTCGAGGGCGACGCCAACCTCGGCATGGTGATCGAGTACGGCGAGACCATGCGCGTGCTCGCGCGCGGGCAACTCGACAAGCTGCGCGTGCCGGCCGGTAGCGCCGCGCCGCAGCAGCCGGCGCTCGTAGCAGCGTCGAAGCTGCGAGAGCCGCGAACGCACGATCTCGCGAACACGTTCGGAGCGGATCGTACCGATCGCGTTGACGCCACTCGCGATCCGTCGCTCGGTCTCCGCGAGCCATTGCGCGACCAGCGGATCGGCGTCGCTGATCGCAGGTAGAACTGCCTGCAGGATCTTGCTTGTCCAGAGCCACGACCGGCGATCATACGTCAGCGAGCCAGCTGGTCGCAGCGACAGCCACCACGACCACCGGGAGCAACGCGATCGCGCACGCCAGGAAGTACGTCTTGAGCGGAACCCGCGAGAACGCCAGCGCGTACGACAGCGGCGGGTTGAACCACAGGATCAACCGGAGCACGAGCACGCTGCGGAGCGGGTGGGAGTCGAGCATCGCGAACACCTTCGCCGCGTGGCGGTTCTTCGGCTTCCATCCGGCCTCGGCCTTGCGCAGCCTGCGGGCGGCGACGAAGGGAATGGTGACCGCGGCCAGCCCACCACCGTAACCGAGCAAGAACCCCGCGTAGGGCCCGAACGCCAGGCGGCCACCGATCACGAAGGCGATGCCCGGAAACCCGATGAACGAGCCGGCAACGAACACGAGCACGAACAGCACCGGTGCCCACGGGCCGAGCGAATCCAGCCAGTCGCGAACACTCGAGGGCGTGACGGCCCCGGTCCGCCAGAGATAGACCGCACCACTCACGAACGCCGCGCCGAGCACCACGAGGGCGACACGGCGTGCAGTCCGAGAAGACATCCGAGGACTACAACCCAGCGTACCGGCGCACGTCCACCGATAGTTCGGGTCCCGAGCCTCGATCCCTACTTCTTGTCGAGGCGGCCGATCGCGGCCTTGACGTCTTTGTCGTTGCCGCACTTCTGCATCGCGGGCATCAGCTCCTTGACCCGCGCCATCATCTTCTCCTCGAGTGCCTTCGGCAGCGCCTTGTTCCGAGCCTTCGCGTCGCTGGCGAGCTTGACGGCGTCGAGGTTGGCGTCGATCACGCCGGTGACGTCCTTCGCCATCTTTCCGCAGTTGTCCTTGTTCTGGACGATGGCGTCGACGAACTTGCCGAAGAAGGCGAGCAGCTTCTCGCCATCCGCTTGCGAGACTTCCTCTCGCTTCCCCTTGTCGTCCGCGATGGCCGGCTTCGAGAGGACCAGGCTGATCACGAATACCGAAACGACGCGTAGCACGGTCATCGAGTGACCATGCCACACGTCTTCGGGCGGTGGGAGGACTTAGTGGAGCTCGATCATCCGCACGCGGTTGTAGGGCGCGGAGTCGCCGCGGGTGCCGTCGGCGACGTAGACGAAGCTACCGTCGGACGTTGCCGACAGGCCTTCGAGTCCGAACAGCTGCGCCTGCAACGGGTCGTCGTGATCGAGGAAGCCGGGCTCGCCGGTGCCGGCGACGGTGGACACGGTGCCATCTGCCGCGATCTTGCGGACGCGGTAGTTACCGAGGTCGGTGAAGTAGATGTTCCCGGCAGCGACGGTGACGCCCTGCGGTTTATTCAGCTGTGCCGACGCGCCGGCACCATCGCTGAAGCCGGCGCCACCGGTACCGGCGAGCGTGGTCACCGTGCCGTCCGCTTCGATGCGGCGGAGGCGGTGGTTGTCGTGATCGGCGACGACCAGCGAGTCGCCGTCGACGGCCATGCCGTACGGCGTGGAGAACTTCGAGATCGTGCCATCGACCATGCCGGCGTTGTCCCAGGTGCCGGCGAGCAAGGTGCCGGTGCCGCTGACGGGATCGACGAGCTGGATGACGTGGTGCTGGTAATCGGAGATCGCGAGCTTGCCGTCTGGCATGGTGACGAGGCCGCGCGGGCGACCCATGTTCTCGGCGATCACCACGGCCTCGCCGTTGTCGATCCGCCAGATCGAACCGGTCATCGGACCCTGCGTACCGCTCGTCGAGTTGCAGTCGGTGGTGACGTACACCTTGCCATCCGCGCCGAGCGTCATCGCGAACGGCCGCTTGAAGTTTGGCTGCGCGACCACGGTCTCGGTCTCGCCGGAGTCGGGGTCGACGACGCGAACCTTCGAATTGTCGAAGTCGGCGACATAGAGCTTGCCGCTCGCGTAGAGCACGTTGACCGGATTGTTGAAGCGAGCGACACCGCGCGGCCCGTCTTCCCAGGCCGCCTCGCCGGCGCCGGTCAGCGTGGACACGCCGTCGGTGAATACGGGGGCATCATCACCACCGTCGGGCGGCTGGTTGGGATCCTGAGCGGCGCATGCGGCAACGGCGAGCAGACTGATGGCGAGCTTTTTCATGACTAGGATTCCTTCGCGGCGTGAGGCGATTTCCCCTAGGTGCATCGTGTATGCCCGCCCGTGCCGCACGGAATCCCGCGCAGTTGCGTGTGCGTGACACCTGCGCACGTACGTCTAGCGCGCGTCTCGGCAGCTAGAATGTGCGGCCAAGGATCGGGAGGATCCTCGTCGACACGGCCGCATCGTCGTCGAAGGTTCGCTGGTAGCCGCGCGCGACCACCAAACCCGCGGCGACGATCACCCCGGTGTAGAGCAAGCGCGCGGGGATCTGCCGCCAGCCCTTGATGCACCACAGGTCGAACACTTTCACCATGTCGTTCTGCTTCGCCGTGGCGAGCACGTCCTTGGAGAAGTCGACCCACAACCCGGTGCCGAACACCGTCAGCGCGACCTGGCCGTAGCGATTGTTGGGCCACGCATCGGTGAACACCAAGCCTGCGAACCCACCGAGCAGGATCAGATCGGTGAGCTTCGGCGCGAGGAAGAACAGCTGGCGCTGCGACTTCCCCTTGAGGCCACGCACGTAGGTCCACCCGAACCGGAAGTGACCTTTCGGATCGCGACCGGGCGGGAAGACGTGGAGCTCGGTGACCTCCGCCCCGACGAGCTTTGCCATCAGGGCGTGGCTGCTCTCGTGGATCGAGACGCCGAGCAGGTAGTCCACCGGTGCGAGGGCCAGACCGGTGTAGACCAGCGTGCGATCGCTCGGTTCGGCGTGGGCGGGCGACGCGGCGAGCAGGAGGATGAGGACGAGTGCCCTCACGGCGGGGCCACCCAGATGCGATCACGCTCGACGAATCCCAGCCGGCTAGCGAGCCTCCGCGAAGCGGTGTTGCCTTCGTCCGCACCCCAGACCGGTTCGCGGCCGGCCGCGCGCTCGTGGCGGATCAGCGCGGTCGCGACGATCGTCCCCAGGCCGAGCTGGCGGGCGCTGACGAGCGTGTCGACCGAGACATCGAACAGCGTGGCGCTGCGCCACGGCGCGTACGCGAACGCCACGGGATCGCCGTCGACGTAGCAGCACCAGATCTCGCCGCGATCCCGCGCATCGGCGAGCTCGGACCCGAGAAGCTCGGGGAGATCGGTCAGACGTACGTCGCCCGGCAGCGGGAGCGCGCCCTCGAGATCCGGCAGCCCGTCGGGGTCGGGCAGGGTGTGGAGCAGCGCGCGCAGCGGCGTGCGACCTGCGTCTCGCAGAGCGTCGGCGAGTGGATCGCTGACGACGAGGATCGTGTGCTGCGGATAGTCGCGCGCGATCGTCGCGACCGCGGTCGCCTCGGCGTCGGCCACGATCAACTTCGCGATGTCGTGGCCGAGCGCGAAGCCGCCTGCGAGCTCGACGTGCCAGCTCCGCGGATCGGTCGCGATGCCGTGCGCTTCCACCCAGCGTGGTTCGTCGGGGAGGTCGATCACGCTCACGGCTTCGGGGCGCCGGCGAGCTTCGCGATCGCGGCCTTCGCGTCGTCGATCAAGCACGCGTTGTACCTGGTCTTCGGTGAGTACTTCGAGCGGCGCTCGATCGCGACCTCGAGCGGCTCCTTCGCCCGCGGATCGCCGAGGGCGCGCAGCTTCGCGACCGCGGCCTTGCGCTTGTCGCACGGCTCGAGTTGCTGGAGATCGAGCGCGTAGGCACGCCACCACTCGACCCCATCGCGCAGCTCGTGGCGATCGATGATCGGCTCGACGACGTGGCGGCGGTTTGGATCGTCGTGCACCGCGGCGATCTTGATCAGCGTCTTGGCCTCGGGATCGGAGGTCTGCACCCAGAGATCAAACGCATCGCGCACGACCTCGAGATCCTTGTCGCCGGCGAGCGTCCGCAGGTTGCCGCGCATGTCGACATCGGACTCGAGATCGAGCCGCTTGGTCAGCGCGGTGCGATACGCGACGAGTGCCTTCTTGCGCTGGAACTGATCCGAGTAGATGTGCCCGAGCACGAGCTGCATCTCGCCGTCGGCGGCGAGCGTGGCCGGATCTGCCTCGAGGATCTTCATCGCATCGTCGAACTTGCCCTGCTTGTAGAGCGCGAAGGCCTTGCCTGCCGGTGTCTCGGGGTTCATCGGCTCGACCACGTCCGGCTCGCCGTGCGGCACGGTGAGCACCGCGATCACCACTCCGGCGACCACGGCCACCGCCGCGATCGCCGCGTAGATCGGCCACCGCTTGCGGGTCTTGACGACGGGCGTGGTCGCGGGTGCGTCCGGCTCGAGCGCGGCCGCGATGCTCAGCGAGCGATCGTTGATCGAGACCTGGGCGTGGCGCTGCTCCGGCGTCAGCCCGAAGATCGGCTCGCCGCTCGGGCCGGTATAGGGCAGGCCGATGCCGACCCCCCCTCGCGGCGCGGAGTCGCGCACCGGTGCGCCGAGGATCGGAGGTTGCGGAGGTGCGACCACCGGCATCGGCGGCATCGGCGTGCCGAGGACGTCATCGATCGCGTCGGCGATCCGACCCACGCCGCTCGAGTCCGGCGCCAGATCTGTCGCCTCTCTGTTCGCGCCGGTGATCCGGCTGTGGCCCTCGAAGTTGATCAGCGGCTGGCTGCCCGTCGTCGACCGAGGGAGTGGCTTGCGCGGCGTGTGCTGCGGCGGGTGGGTCTGGATCCGCGTCGCCGCGCTCTCGAGGACCTCCTCCGATGGTGGTCGCTCGAACGACACGTCGGTGACTCCACCATCGGGCGTGCGCAGCGCATTCTCGACGGCGGCGAGGAACACGTCGGCGTTCGCGTAGCGATCCGACGACTTCTTGGTCAGGCCCTTCGCGATCAACCTCTCGATCGACGACGGCACTGGCTTCGCTCCCTTGAGCAACCGCGTGCGCATCGGCGGCACGGGCTTCGCCGTGTGTTGCGACATCACCTCGAGCTTGTCGTCGCTGTAGAACGGCGGCTGCCCGGTCAGCATCTCGTAGCCGATCACCGCGGCCGCGTAGAGATCCGCGCGACCATCCATCGGACTGCCGAGCGCTTGCTCGGGCGCCATGTAGATCGGCGTCCCGAACGCCATGCCGGCCTGCGTGAGCTTGACGCCCTCGTCGAGGTCGGACTTGCCCATGCCTTTCGCGATCCCGAAATCGAGGATCTTCGCGAAATCTTCGTCGGAGCCCTGTCGGATCAGGAAGATGTTCTCGGGCTTGATGTCGCGATGGATCATCCCGGCGCTGTGGATGTGGCCGAGGCCGCGCAGGATGTGCGCGAGGATGTGGAGCGCGCGACCCGCTTCGATCTGACCCTCTCGCTCGAGCACCTCGCCGAGCGCGCGGCCATCGAGCAGCTCCATCGCGAGGTAGCGCGTGCCGTCGGGCAGCTTGCCCGAGTCCATCACGTTGATGCAGTTCGGGTGATCGATCTTGCCGGCGGCGAACGCCTCGCGCTCGAACCGATGGCGCACGTCTTGCGACGCAACGAGCGACGGATGCAGGATCTTGACGGCGACCTTCCTGCGCAGCCCGAGGTGCGCGGCGCGATAGACGAGGCCCATCCCGCCGCGACCGAGGATCGCCTCGAGCTGATAGCGATCCGCGATCACGGTCCCGAGCAGCTCGGACCCGTCCGGCTCGTCGAGCGCGTCCAGGTCGACCGGGTCGGTTCCGTCCCGCGACATGCCCGGCCATTGTGCCACGTCCCGAGGGGGTTCGAGGTAGGCTGCGCCGCGATGCTGCGGCTTGCAATTGCGTGCATTTTCATCGGTTGTTCGGGATCGCCCCGAAGCACTCCCGCGACCCCGAGCCCGCAGCCGGCCCCGAGCGAGCAACCGCCGGGCACGCCGACGGCACCCCTCGTCTCCGGCACGGTCGTGCCCGACCACCTGACCGGCGACCCGGCCAAGGTCATCGGCGTGATAGATGCGTTCACCAACACCGGGCCGGGGTTCACGCGCGACGGCAAGTCGCTGGTGTTCCTGTCGACCCGCGACGGTCTGGCGCAGGTCTACACGGCGACCGTCGAGGGTCCTGCGCGTCGCGTGGTCACGCATCCACAGCGGATCGGCGAGGTGCTCGCGGCACCCGGCGGCAAGGATCTCCTGTTCTCGTCCGACACCGGCGCCGACGAGAACTGGGCCTTCTATCGCGCGCCGCTCGACGGCAAACCGGCCGCCCTGCTGACGAAGGGCAAGCTCAACCGCGACAAGATGTTCGTCCCCGACGGGCGGCCGAGCCAGATCTACTTCACCGCGCGCGCGATGGCGGAGGCGAGGTCGACGCTGTACCTGACTCCGGCGACGGCGCCCGGCGAGGCCAAGGCGATCTACACCGACGAGCTCCCGACCCAGCTTCGCGCGGTGAGCACCGACGGAAAATTCGCGCTGCTCAAGCGCTCGAGGTCGCGCAGCGACAACGCCGTGCTCCGCGTCGAGCTCGAGACCGGGAAGGCCGAGCAGGTGTTTCCCGCCGAGGGCAGCAAGGTCACCGTGTTCGAGGCCGCGCTGTCTCGTGACGGCAAGCGCGCGTTGATCGCGACCGACACCGGCGAGGAGGCGTGTGTGCTGATCTCGCTCGATCTCGCGTCGGGGAAGGTGCTCGCGAAGCGCGCGTTCGCACCCACGGCGATGGTGACCGGGCTCGCGGTCGCGAAGGAGGGGGCGCTGCTCGCGGTGTCGCTCGCCGTCGGGCCACGCTCGGAGATCCAGCTCCTCGACCTCCGCTCGCTCGCCGTGCGCACGACCGTGGCGATGCCCACGGGGACGGGCGTCGCGACCGAGTTCTCCGACGACGGCAAGCAGCTGCTGGTCAGCTGGTCGACGCCGGATCATCCGAGCGACGTGTTCGTCGTCGATCCGCAGAGCGGCAAGGTCAAGCCACGCAACGAACCACGCCCGTCCCTGCCGAACGTCTCGATCGAGGCGTCGAGCGTGGAGGTCCCGGCGTTCGATGGCGGGCAGATCCACACCAACGTGATGGTCGCGAAGGGGGAAGCCTCCAAGCGGCACCCGGTCGCCGTGGTGTTCCACGGGGGCCCGCAGAGCCTGTCGGCGATCCGGTGGAACCCGCTGACCGCGATCCTGATCGCGCAGGGCTACGTCGTGGTCGAGCCCAACATCCGAGGTTCGACGGGCTTCGGGCGCGCGTTCGAGCAGGCCGACAACGGTCCGTTGCGCCCTGCTTCGCTGAAGGATGTCGAGACCGTCTCGCGGTGGGTGGGCACGCAGCCGTGGGCCGACAAGGATCGCCTGGTCGTGATGGGCGGCAGCTACGGCGGCTACCTGACGCTGATCGCGCTGACGCGGTGGCCCGACATCTTCCGCGCCGGGGTCGATCTGTTCGGCGTCGTCGATCTGCGCACGACGCTGAAGACGACGAGCGGGCTGATCCGCGCGATGTTTGTCGACGAGATGGGTGATGCCGACAAGGACGCCGCGTTCCTCGCGACGATCTCGCCGATCACCGACCTCGCGAAGCTCGTCGATCCGTTGTTCGTCTACGCCGGTGCGAACGATCCACGGGTGCCGCGTGCCGAGAGTGATCGCGTGGTCGCCGCGTTGCGCGCGAGGAAGGTGCCCGTCGAGTACATGGTCGCCGACAACGAGGGGCACTCGCTCGCGCGGCGCGAGACGCAGGTCGGCTTGTACTCGCGGATGCTGCGCTTCCTCGAGCAGCACGTGAAGTAGATCGTTCGCCAGTCACTCGAAGTCGCGCGCGGATGCCGAGCTTCTTGCGGTTGGTGTGCAGCGTCTGGTAGTCGGTGTGCAGCTGATGCGCGGCTTGCGCCTTGTTGCCGCGGGTGGCGCGCAGCGCCTCGGCGATCACCCTGCGCTCGGCATCGCGTGCGGCTTCGGCGGCGACCTCGGCGAGGACCGACCGTCGGCGAGGGGAGCGGCCTGGCACGGGTCTTCGCCGCTCGGCGGAGCTCGACGCGGGTCTCTTCCATGAAGCGGGTCGCGAGGTCCGGGATATCCGTCACGCAATCGGCCGAACGAGCCGGCTCGTGCGCAGCGATGTGGTGATGTCGGGAATGAGTGGTCCGGATGTCGTCGCGCGGATCCGCGAGCTGGTACCCTCGGCCGCGTGTTGCTGATGTCTGGCTACACCGAGCACCCTCAATTGCACGTCGGCGAGATCGTCGGCGGCCCGGGCTTCATCCAGAAGCCGTTCGCACCGGTGGCACTGGCCAAGCGTGTGCGCGAGCAACTCGACGCGGAGCCCAGTTGCGCGACGTGATCGCGAACGAGCGAGAACTGTCTGCGAGCGAAGTGCGCCGCTACGAGCTGCGGCAGCGCAACATGGTCTATCGACTCGACTACGTGATCGTCTGCGGTGCGGATCGCAAGCGCCGTCGCGTCACCACGTTCCACCACATCGGCAGCGACGAGCTCAAACGCTAGGGTGCCGCGGGAGGATCGCGGCGGATGTTCGGTCGCGATGACACGCCGCTGCGCGCCGTGGCGAACTTGGAGAGCACGCTGCCCTTGCCGAGCTCGACCACGCGCTTGGTGAGCACGAGCCCGAGGCTCCGCGCGATCGGCCGTGGTGGTCGAGATCGCGGACGACGCGGACCAGGCGATCTGGACGAAGCTCGACACCACCTTCGCCGCAACGAAGGTGCTGGTGCTGCATCTCGGCCACCGCGGCGACATCCCCTGTGACGTCAACCCGCTCGGGAAGCGCTGCCAGCAAAAAGATCAAATCGGGGCGGCTTGCCAACCCGGCGCTGCCCCAGTAGATTGCGAAGCCCTCAAGCCCAAGTAGCTCAGTTGGTAGAGCAGCGGACTGAAAATCCGCGTGTCGGCGGTTCAACTCCGTCCTTGGGCACCACCTGACCGTCGCAGCGACTTGCGACGATGCGGATCATGAGCACGCGTAGCTCGGCTACGCGTGAGCTGGATCTGGGCGACCGGCCGTCGCGCCGATGTTCGTGGTTGCCATCAAGGCTCGTCGACAGTCGAGCCCCGCAACTCGGGTGATCTCATCACGCCGGGATGGCGGACGCGGGTGCAGCAAGCGTGGTGCTCCCCGAGCCGCTCGACCTCGCGGCGACGTGGGACTCCCCCGCTGATCTTCGATCTCCTGACCGTCGAGCTGACGCGTCAGCGTGCCGCCCACCACGCCGCGGTCGATTGCTCGTCGAGGCGCGGCCGGAACGTGACACTGTGACCCCGATGATTCGACGATACAGCGGTGACAAGAAGAGCATCGAAGCGCGAACGGCTGACAACGGGAAGACGTGGACGGTGAAGTTCTTCGACACCGGGCGGCTCACGCAGTACTCGGGTGGCTCGCTCGCCGAGCTCGATGCCCTGGCTGCGAAGAACCAGTTGAAGCTCGACAAGTAATCACGCCTTCCACGGGCCGAACACCTCGACATCGACCCCCGACGCGTAGTGCACCGCGCATGGCGCTCCCCCGCGCTCGAGTCCCGCCGCACGGATCAAGCTCTCGTCGATCGACGCGAGCTCGACCTCCTGTGCAGGATACGGCTCGTGGACGACCTGACCTTCGTAGACCACGTCCTTGTTCAACGAGAACAGGAGGTAGCGCTCGAGCAAGAAGTACTCGAACGTGCCCTCGGTCGACGGTCCGAGCAAGGCACCTGGGCGGTAGCGCGCCGTGCACATGGCCTCGGCGCCTCGTCGCTTGGTCTCGTACGCGAACCAGTCACCGTCGCGCGTGCTCTGCATCGTCGCGTGGAAGTAGGGTAGACCCCAGCCCCAGCGCGCCGCCTTGACCGCGAGCAGCGACGCCGCTTCGAGCGAGAAGAAGTAGACGCCGGGGCGCCCCTTGTAGGTCACGTACGCGCGCGTGTTGGTCTCGAGGAAATCGAGGGCGAACATCGACGGCAACCACGCTGGCCGCACGTCCTGCATCGCGAACGGCACCACCCCGACGAGGGCGCGGCCCTTCCAGAGATCGAGCTCGAGTTGCGGCGGGACGAGCGCACGCAGCGAGTCGACGGGGACGTCCCAATGGACGAACAGCAAGTCGCGCCACTTCTGCCAGCCGTCGGGGCTCTGGTCGGGGCGTGCGAGCTTCACCCCGCGAGCATAGGCGGGAAGTCCAGGACGGTGAGGGGCTGGGTCTCGACCATCGACTGGGGGGCACGCGTCGTCTCCTGGTCGTTGAGGACCAGGAACACGCGTTCCCCACCGACCTTCGAGCGTGTCCGTCCGATCAGCACTCCCAATCTCTCCAAGCCGGCCTTGTGATCCTCGCGCATGTTCCAACGGATCGGCCAAGCGCCGCTGACGTGTACCTGGAACGTTGCCCTACAGCGACCTCGAAGAAGTGACCTCGCGCCACACCGGCCAGTGCCAGAGCGCTCACCGGGCGGGCAGGCCCGGTTTTGCATGCTAAGTCCGCGACTCGCAGAAGACTTCGGCCGTCGCCGCTGCGCACGTTCTTGCAAACGCTCCGTGCGCCATGCCCGAACCGGTTGCCAGCGTCGAACGCGACGGTCGCGCGGCGGTCGTGCGTCTCCAGGGTGATCTCACCGTCCCGTCGGCGAAGGCGCTGTTCGGCGAGCTCTCCGAAGTGGCGCGCCGGCGCGATGTGAAGTCCGTCGTGCTCGACTTCGGCGGCGTCGGTCGGATCGACTCGTCGGGGATCGCCGCGGTGTCGCTGATCGGGCGTCAGCTCGAACGCAGCGGCAAGAAGCTCGAGATGCGCGAGCTCGAGGACCGCCATCGCGCCGCGTTCGCGATGGTCCCGAAGAAGGCCGCGCCGCTCGAGCCCGTCATCGAGGAGACCACGCTCGAGCATGTCGGTGCCGGCGTGATCGCCGCGTGGGACGGAGTGAAGGGGCTGTCGAGCATCGTCAAGGATGCGGGTGCGCAGGCCGTGCTGGTCGCCACCCGACGCAAGCAGCTGCCGGCTGGTTCGGTGGTCGCGCAGATCGTCGAGATGGGGTTCAACGGCGTGTTCATCGTCGGGATCCTCGCGTTCCTGATCGGCATGACGATGGCGTTCCAGGGCGTCACGCAGCTGTCGCGGTTCGGCGCCGGCGTGTTCATGGCCGACATGCTGTCGCTGTCGATGGTGCGCGAGCTCGCCCCGCTGATGACCGCGATCATCCTGACCGGCCGCACCGGCGCCGCGATCGCTGCCGAGCTCGGCACGATGAAGGTGCGCAGCGAGATCGACGCCCTCGCGACGATGGGCATCAACCCCAATCGCTTCCTGATCTTGCCGCGCGTCCTCGCGATCACCTTCGCAGGCCCGGCGCTGACGCTGATGGCGATGTTCATCGGCATGCTCGCCGGCATGTTCGTCGCCTCGCTGACGATCGATCTGCCAGCCATCGCGTACTGGTCGCGGATCGCCGAGTTCGTCACGCTCGGCGACTACGCGCACGGCCTGCTCAAGAGCTTGCTGTTCTCCTGGATCATCGCGATCTCGGGCAGCTTGTTCGGCATGCGCGCCACCGGCGACTCGAGCAGCGTCGGTCACGCGACGACGCGGACGGTGGTCGTCAGCGTCCTGCTGATCATCTTTGTCGACGCGATCTTCGCGACGATGGCGACCATCCTGTGACCGCACTCCTCGAATGCCGCGACCTGGTGGTCGGTTACGACAAGCCGATCGTCGAGGACGTCAACCTCGTGATCGAGGAGAACGAGATCGTCGCCTTGCTCGGTGGCTCGGGCTGCGGCAAGTCGACGCTGCTCCGCACGATCACCGGGCTGCTGCCTCCGCTGTCCGGACAGGTCATCCTGCTCGGCGAATCACTGTACGACCTGCCCCCGGAGGGGAGGTCAGAGCTGTTGACGCGCACCGGGACCGCGTTCCAGCAGGACGCCCTGTTCGGGTCGATGACGATCGGCGACAACATCGCGCTGCCGCTGCGCGAGTTGACCAAGCTCCCGCAGTCGCTGATCAAGGAGATGGTCCGCATGAAGCTCGGCCTGGTCGGGCTCGCGGGCTTCGAGTCGCGGTCCCCGAACAGCTTGTCGGGCGGTCAGCGCAAGCGCGCGGCCCTCGCGCGCGCGACGATCCTCGATCCGCAGCTGGTGTTCTGCGACGAGCCGTCCGCCGGGCTCGATCCGGTGGTCGCCGCGACGATCGACGATACGCTCAAGCAGTTCCGCGCCACCCTCGGGATCACGCTCGTCGTGGTCACCCACGTGATCGAGAGCGTGCGCGCGATCGCGGATCGCGCCGTGATGCTCGCCGGTGGCCGCGTCTGCGCGACCGGCACGATCGACGAGCTCGAGGCGTCGACCCTTCCCGCCGTCTACGGATTCTTCCATCGGGTCCCGCCGCCGATGACCACGTCACGCACGGCGATCGATGCCATCACACGAGGAGCCTCATGACCACTCGAAGTAAAAAAGCCAAGGTCGGTCTGTTCGTGATCGTCACCGGCGTGCTGTTCGCGATCATGCTGTTCGTGTTCGGCGGCCTCCGGTTGTGGGGGCACCGCGAGCACTACGAGATCAACTTCGACGGCAGCGTGATGGGCCTCGAGAAGGGTGCGCAGGTCTACCTCAACGGGATCCGCGTCGGGTCGGTCGACTCGATCGGTGTCGCGGAGGCCGATCTCAAGAAGGTCCGCATCGGGATCGTCATCGACGCGGACACGCCCGTGAAGGAAGACACGCGCGCGGTGCTGCAGATGGCCGGTATCACCGGTCTCAAGGTGATCGATCTCCGCGACGGCACGCTCGGCTCGCCGCGGCTTCCTTCCGGCTCCACGATCGCGCAGGGCGTGACCACGCTCGACAAGCTCGAGAAGGCGGCGGCGACCCTCGCCGATCAGTCGACCAAGCTGGTCGAGCGTGCGAACAAGGTGGTCGACAACCTCGAGACGCTCACCGATCCGATGTCGGAGATCGCCAGTAACTCGCGCGTCGCCTCCAAGCACCTCGCCCAGGCGAGCGCCGGCCTCGACTCGATGATCAGCGAGAACCGCGAGGGGCTCCGCGCGACCATCGCGAGTGTCGGCGCGACGGCGTCGAGTGCGCAGGGGATGATCAACGAGAATCGCGTGGCGCTGCGCGAGACCCTCGCGAGCGTCAAGGCGACGGCCACCGGCGCGCAGTCGCTGATGGACGAGCAGGTCACCCAGTTGGTCACCGAGATCAAGACCATGGTTCGCGACAACGGTGGCTCGCTGCGCGCCGCGCTCGCCGACCTGCGCGTGGCCAGCCGTAGCTTCAAGGAGATGTCGCGCGAAGTTCGTCAGAAACCATCGCGCCTGCTGTTCAGCGGTGAAGCGCGAGACAGGAAGTTGCCATGACCAAGGTACTGCTCGTTGCCATCCTCGCCGCGTGCGGAGGCAAGCTGCCCGAGACGCGCTTCTATCAACTCGCGGCACCGACGACGGTAGCCAAGCCTGCGACCGACGAGCTGTCGCTCGCGCTCGAGAACTTCGAGACCGATGCCGGCTACGATGACGAGCGCATCATCTATCGCAGCACGCCGTACCGTCTCGACTACTACCAGTACCATCGGTGGAGTGCGGCCCCCGGCGTGATCGTTGGCAACTTTCTCGAGCAATCCCTCGAGCGCAGTGGCTTGTTCACCCACGTGTCGCGCGACTCGGAGCATGCGGCGGCGGCGTTGCGCGGCCGCGTGATCGCGATCGAGGAGGTCGATCGCAGCAAGACCCAGTGGAGCGGGCGCCTCGTCCTCGAGCTCTCGCTCGTCGATCCCCGGACGTCGGAGACGCTGTGGTCGCAACAGTTCGAGGAGTCCGAGCCGCTCCGGATCCAGACCCCCGAAGGCCTCGCCGAAGCGCTCTCGATCGCGATGACGCGGATCGCGAATCGCGCGACACCGACGATCGCCGACCATGCGCGTCGTCGACTCACCGCCACCGCGGGGATCAAATGATCGACGAGCTCGAACGGTTCTTTCGCGAGCGCACGCCCCATCGACTTCCTCGCGACAGGGTCAGTCACCCGATCCTTCCGCGGCGACCGCGACGCGAGAGCGAACGCCGCTGTGGCCACGCCGACGTGCTCTGCAGTTGCTGCTAGGGCCGCAGCGTCGCGATCCTCTGAGTCTCCAGCAGATCCCAGTACGGTCGTCTGGGGGGCGGAGCTGCCGACAACACCAGCCGGAACACGTGGTGAAACGTGTGGCGTCGTCTGCGATCGATCGCCTGTGCCAGGCGCTTGAGGTCGTCTCGGGAGGAGTCATCACGCCACACGGATCAGCGAGTCGGCCGCGGGCCTCGTGCGTGTGCCACTCGCTACCCCACCTCTACCCTGTACGCGCGTGAGCGCACCGCGAGGGCACCCTCTGCCGCCTCAGCGCTCGACGACGAGCTCGATGGGCGACACGATGGTGCCCACGGGGCCCTCGATCTCGATCGTGTTGACGCCGCGCAGGGCTATGCCGACGAGCTCCAGCGTCCCCTTGCCGCTGCGCTCCGCGACCTGATCGTTCCACCGTGCGACCACGTGGCCCGTGCCGTCGATCAAGATCCGGACGCTGATCGGGTCGACGCGGTTGACGCCGAATCTCACGATCGCGTGGCTATCGGTCATCCTCGCGCGGTTCGCCCCCACGCTGATCAGGCCCTCGGTGATCGGTGGAGGTGACACGACCATCACGCGATCGAGACGCTTGTCGCGCTCGCCGACCAGCGGTGGGAACAGCTCGCCGAGCGCGTGGACCCCGACCAGCCGATCGTAGGCATCGAGATCGACGCCGTGCTGCCACGCGAACTTCGCACGCACGGGAAATGTCGACGCCGCGGCGAGCACGCCGGCGAGCCAGCCGCGCGCACCACCGATCCGCTGCTCCCACACCTTGGCCGGAATCGAGCCGCCGGTGATCCGTGCCGAGATCACCGAGGTGCCCATCGTCAGCTCGATGTTCGCGATCGTCACCAGGATCGCGATCGTCGCGCCGAGGCCCGCGAGGGCCCCCGCGATCCGAACACGGGCGCCTGCGACCCGCGCGGTACCTCGAGCGATCGCGCGCAGCGCGGGTGCGATCAACGCCGCGGCACCGACGGCGAAGATCACGTAGGTCGAATCGAACCGCCGCCCGCCGTACGAGCCGCCGGCCCACCAGTCCCACGCCGCGCCGTTGATCTCGGCCTGCGCGAACAGCCCGAGCAACAACGCGAGCGGCAACCGAGCACCGTCGCGCGCGAGCACGACCACCCCGATCAACATCGGCGCGTAGAGCGGCGACCACGGGAACAGCCCGTTGCGCGACGAGAACAGGGTCTCGCTCCACGCCGGGGCGTCCCACCGCATGAACCCTTCACCCTGCGGTACGACGTACCAGGAGCCGTAGATTGACTTCCACGCGATCAGCTGCGGCGACAGCACGATCACGCACGCAGCGAGCCCGGCGGCCCACCGCAGCGCGAGCGTCGGAAGCGGTGCCTCGCGCTTTCGCACATCATCGATCACGGCGAGCGGTAGCAGCAGCGCCCAGACCCCGACCTGCGGTCTCGCCAGGGCCGCGGCACCGGCGAGCGCACCGAGCACGATCCAGGTTCGCAGCGTCCGCGGCTTGTCGTACGACGCGTCCCAGCGCTCGATCAACCAGGTCGCGGCCAGCGTGGCGTATGGATGCGCGTAGCCGGGCTGGCGAATCGTGTAGTAGAGCACCGGCCCGGCGAGTGCCGCGATCACCGCTCCGAGGTACGCGGGTGTGGCGCCGAACCTCCGTCGGGCGAGCCGAGACGCGAGCAGGATCGCGCCGAGCATGCACGGCACGCCGGTCCACAGCACGAGCGTGGTCTCGATCCCGGAGAACCCATCGCGGCGATCGCCGGTGATCGCCGCGATGCCGTGACCGAGCGCGAACATCGGGAGCTGGACGAGCGCGGGGCCGATGCCGAAGGGATTCGCGGGGCGGCCGACCGGGGTCTTGCCCCAGCGGTAGTAGTTCTTGGTGACCGCGTACTGGTTCGTGAAGTCGAGATCGCCGTCGAGCATCAGCGACGGCAGGTAGACGTAGTAGTAGCTGGCGTCGGCGTTGGGCTCGGTGACCGGGCGCTTCCAGCTGTCCTCGCCGAGGAGCAGCGCGATCGTCAGCGCCACGCCGAGCAGGGCGGTGACGATCGAGAGGGGGCCGGGACGACGCAAACTACGACGAGCTTAGGACTCCAAGCCCGGTCAGTGGCGTAGCCGGGTGTGTCGTTTCCCTCGCCAACTGCGCGACTCCAAAGCTGGTCCGACCGGCACGCTGGATGCTTCGGCGGGGGGCATGAAGCACCTCGTCCTGGCACTGCTGCTGGTCGGTTGCACTGGCAACGACGAGATCTCGCTGGATGACGAGTGGGGGATGGACGGGCCGCTGTATCCGACGCCTCCTCCCGGCAAGGAAGACTCCGAGCTGCGCAAGGGCCTGCTCGTCAGCACGGACACCACGCGCACCCAGGTCTGGACCGCCCGCAACAAGTGGGAGGACACCGAGACGGTGGCCGCCAAGGCCGCCGGCATGGCGTGGCCCGCGAACAGCGGCCTGACGTGGGACCAGAAGTACAGCACGTGGGTCGCGTCGCTCGAGTGGATCCCGTCGCTCGATGGCTTCTCGACGACTGTCAAGCTGACGACGCCGTGGGGCAAGACGCTGCCGTCGCCGAGCCTCGAGTGTGCGGAGACCTCGCTGTGGCTGCGCATCACGTTCGCGGCCTGGTTCGAGCTGCCGCTGTTCTTCGAGAGCGTCGATAGCGGTGGCGCGCGCGTGTTCTTCGGACACAACGGCGTGCGCACGGCCTCGGGGCGCTACGCGAGCTCGCCCGAGTTCGCGATCAAGTACAAGGACCTGACCAAGACGTGGACGCCGGCGCAGCCGTGGCCCGTCGACACGGCGCTGCGAAGCAAGAAGGTCGCGGGCGGCGAAGATGTCCAGGCCATGATCGCGCCGGGTGCAGGCTTCGGCGCGTACCTCGACGAGATCCACCTCAACAAGCGCGTCGGCTACTTCACGGTGATGGCGCTCGACTACCTCGGGTCGATGAACATCGCGGACGCGGCGAACGCGTACAACATCATCCCCGACGCGGTGCGCCCGGGCGACACGCTGATCGAGCGCTGGCAGAAGAACGGCATCGGTCACACCCTCGTCGTCAAGGAGGTCGCCGAGCTCCCCGGCGGGAGCAAGGACGTCACCACGATCTCGGGCTCGATGCCGCGCCGGCAGGGCGTGCGGCAATCGGGGCAGTCGTCGAAGAGCTACTTCACGAGCCAGTACACGGGCGGCCTGGGCGTGTCGTCAGACGGCAACGAGTACGCGAGGCTCGGCGGCGGCATCAAGCGCTGGCGCGTGACCAAGAACGTCAACGGCTTCTGGACGAACACCTGGATGGCCGCCGACGAGGCGAGCTGGATCAACTCGACGGACTACGCGCGGATCGCGGCGCGGCCCGGTCGCTTCGAGCAGATCCTCGGCCAGGTCTCGCCGCAGCAGAAGAAGGTCGAGCTGCTCGTCCAGATCTCCGACGCGCGGCATCACCTCACCCAGTTCCCGGCGTCGTGCTCGGCCCGCGAACGCCGCGAGCAGGCCTTCCACTCGCTCTACGAGCTCGCGACGCAGCTCGGCGAGACCAAGTCCCAGATCGATGCCGAGCATCGCGAGCTCGAGGACTACGTGCTCGCCCAACTCGATTACACGAAGAGCAAGACGTGCTGCTGGAACTCCTCGACGTCGGCGATGTTCGACATCGTGATGGACAAGGCGCGCAAGGACATCGCGGCCGGTGAAGCGAGCAACATGTGCGTCGCGCCGACCGTGTTCGCGTCGAAGACCGATGGCTATCAGGTATGGGCCTCCCATGCGGCGACGCTCGGTCGCGCGGCCGACTGGCGCGCGTGGTCGGAGGACGAGGCGTGCCCGCAGAAGACCGTGCTGTCCGACACCGAAGCCACGCGTGAAGGCACCGCGTTCTGCTCGCTCGAAGGCGGCGGCGGGACGGGGCCGACCACGTGCACCGATGCGAAGGAACCGAACAACAGCCGCAGCGCGGCGGTCGCGGCCACCGGCACGATCGCGGAGCTCCAGGTCTGCGCGGCCGACGACGATTGGTTCACCAGCGCGGCAGGCGGCGGCGTGAAGATCCAGTTCACGCACGCCGATGGCGATCTCGATCTCGAAGCGTTCGACGCCTCGGGTGCTCGGCTTCCTGGAAGCGCGGGTACGGGAAATACCGAGCAGGTCACGATCCCCGCCGGCGGCTTCGTTCGGGTGCTCGGCTTCTCGGGTGCGCGTGGTGCATACACGCTGACCGCACCCTGACGACGGTTGCCGTTGTTGGTTGCTGGGCGTGATGACACGCGCTTGCAGACCGGGGGGATGCCGGTCCCCAGCGCGGCCTCGAGGTTCGCCGCTGCCCTCGGTTTTCCGTGGGAGATCCGACAACGGACGCACACCTCGTCAACGAATCGCTACACCAGGGTGAGCTAGTGCCCGACAACTCGGTCGTCACCCGAGTGGCAAGGGTCGTGCACGCGCGGGGACCCGATGAATCGGCGAAGCTTTCTCACGTGGGCCGGTGCTGGCGTAGCGACTGCTGCGATCGGGCATCGGTTCGGCAGGTCGGCTCGAGCGGCAGGGTTCGGCGAGTTCCCGACGGCTGCCAAGCCACTCGCGCTACCTGACAACATCAAGGCGAAGCGCGTGCTCGAGATCTTCTGCTACGGCGGGCTGTCGCCGTGGGAGACGCTCTACCTGGTTCGCGACTACGGCAAGCCGGGTGCGGCGATCGCGCCGAACACCCAGTTCCACGCGTTCGATCACGCGGCCGCGATCCAGAACTGCGGGTTGCCGACCAACGAGATCGGCCAGCTGCTCGGGCAGGACGCGGATGGCGCGGATGTCGAGCTCGGCCTCTACGCGCAGCGGTTGTGGAACCGCCCCGACGTCACGGGCCGGATGCGCGTGGTCGTCAACTCGCACCGGCTCGAGCCGCACGAGGCCGCGGTGCCGACCGCGCTCACCGGTCGCTCGGTCGGTCAACCCGGCGCAGGGCTCGGCGCGCACCTCCAGCGCTTCCACATCGACGCCAACACCACTCCGTCGCGCGCGACGCCGTACAGCTACGTGTTCGCGACCGGCGGGCTGACGAGCGACAACGTCGAGGCCGCCGCGTCGACCGGCATGCACTCCGGTGCGTGCAAGCCGCTCCTCATCAAGGTCGACAACACGGCAGGGCTGACCGAGCTCCTCCAGCGCAACACCGTCGGTGCACGCCGCACGGCCCACGATGATCTGACCTCGCTCTATCTCCAGCAGTACAGCGATCGCCTCAAGTGGCCGGGAACGACCGCGCCGGTGCGCGCGCGCCGCGCCTCGGAGTTCGGCATCGCGCTCGGTGCGACGAAGAACGTCGATGCGCTCAGTGGCGTGCTCGCAGGGGTGTTCGATCCTCGCGAGGGCATCGTGTGTGGCGAGACCAACTCGTTCGACATCCCCCTGATGAGCATCGAGGCCGCGCGCGCGCTGCTCACCGATCCTGTCGAGCCCGCGTCGTACGTCTGCGTCTCCGACGTCGGCCTGTTCGAGGCCGCCGGTGGCGGCGGCTACGACACGCACGGCGGCCACCAGGTCACCACCGCGCGCAACTTCGACAACATGCTGAAGGCGCTGCTCGGCGTGTTCAATGCGCCGGGCGAGACCGACCCGCGCAAGCTCAACTTCGACGACACGCTCGTCATCATCAACACCGAGTTCGGTCGCACGCCGGCCGCCGATGGTGGTGCCGGCAGCGATAGCCGCAACCACTGGCCGTACGCCTACGCGACCGCGTTCATCGGCGGTCCGATCAAGCCGGGGCAGAAGGGCGTCTACGGTGCGATCGGTCCCGACGGCCAACCGCGCACCGCGGTCGAGCCCGCGGAGTGTCGCGCGGCGGCGCTGCTCGCCCTCGGCATCTATCCGTTCTCGGCGGAGGCGTTCGCGACCTCCGACGTGCGCGGTACCACCGGCGAGACCGACGCGGTCGCCGCCGTCCTCAAGAACTGCTTCGGATGGGAGGCGTGATCATGAAGCGCGCACTTCTCCTCGCCTTCGTGATCGCGTGCGGGAGCGATGTCGCTCCAGTCGAGCTGCTCGATGGGCCGCCCGAGCCACCGCCGACACCGTTCACCGAATGCGACAGCGAGCCCACCGCGTACATCCGCGATGCGTTCCTCGCGATCACCGGTCGCCGTCCGCACGGCCAGGCCGAGATCCAGGTCTATCACCAGTTGTGGACGAAGGCGGAAGAGCAGGGGCTCGACCCGCGCGCGACGATCAGCACCGCCCTCACCAACGCGCCCGAGTTCTCGTCGCGCTGGGAGTCCGTGCTGATGGACGCGGTCCGCGTCCAGCGCACCAACGTGCAGAACATGGTGAGCTGCTGGGGCAGCGCCGGCGTCCCGTCGGTGACCCCCGAGATCGCGCGGCGGATCCGCGATAGCAAGGCGTCGACGGAGACGGCCGCGAACAATGCGGCGACGATGCTCGACGTCACCCGATCTGCGCTCGCCCTCGACGACATCTCCACGGTCTATCGGGCACAGCTATTCAACCTAGTCTCGTTGCCACCCGGCACGGCGAACGCGAGTCCCGAAGCGGCCGAGCTCTCGCAGCGTGCCGACCTCGGTGCCACGTTCGACTCGGCGTGGCTGCGCCGCGACACCGTCTGTCTCGGCTGCCACAACTCGCAGGCGTCGGTGACCGACAACGACGATCCCTCGCTCGATCGCCACTGGCCGGTCGCGGGACTGCCGGAGAACAAGGTCTACGGCACGACGATCGAGCGAGACGCCGGCACCCGGGCCCACGGCGTGTTCCGCGTCTCGGGGTTCGTCAACGGCGGTGGCAACACCCCGTGGGGGTTGTCGCCGAACTGCGGCACGTTCTCGACGACGATCCCGAGCGATGACATCGCGAACATCGACACCAAGCTCGGCTCGATCAGCGGCAAGCGCACGACCGTGTACGACGTCGACGCGGCGCTCAAGAACGGCTTCGATCGTTTGCGCGGCAACGGTCCGACGCTCGTCGACGGCGCGATCGCCGACCCCGACGAAGCGCTCGCGTGGCTGGTCACGCTGTCGATGACCGAGGAGGTCTGGCGCGAGATCGTCGGTAGCTCGCTGACGATCGCGAACGGCTTCCCGCGCAATCCGGCGTCGTCGGAGCTGCTGTCCTCGCTGGCGACCGAGCTCGCGACGTCGGGCTACTCGCTCAAGCACCTGGTCGCGAAGATCACCACCACCGACTACTTCTCTCGCAAGGCACCGGAGGCGGGCTGCGGCACGCCGTACTCGTACCCGGCGGTCTTCGATCCGTGGACCACGAGCGAGCAGGATGCCGACAAGCGCGGCAACGGTCCGGGCGATGCCGTCGCCTGGCTCGCGCCGCGCTCGATGGCGATCGCCGCCTCGGGTGCGCTGTGGAACGGCACCACGCTGATCCAGCCGTTCCCGAGCGACGGTGGCTCGTTCTGCACGGGCAGCTGCGAGGATCTGACGAACTTCTGCCAGCAAGGGTTTTGCTGCGAGGAGGCGCAGCAGGTGTGTCTCGGCCAGCCGGCGACCAACGTCGACAGCATCGCGTTCCATCGTTCGGTCGGCGTCTACTTGCGCAACTCGGAGCCCGGCTTTCGCGGGTTGTCGTTCCAGGCCCGGCTCGCGTGGGAAGATCGCTTCGCCTCGTGCTCCAAGCCCGACGGCACGCCGGACTTCATGGACGAGCTGATCGCGACCGCGGCGCTCGCGCCGACTGCCACGGCCGCGGATCTGGTGCGGGCGGTCAAGGATCGGATCATCAACGAGCCCGTGATCCAGACCGCCGAGGCGCCGCTCCTCGAGGCGCTGCTCGGTCCGATGACCGCCACGGCAACCAGCGTCGATGCGGTCGCGCTCCGCCACTACTGCGGCGTGCTGCTCGCGTCGCCGCAGTTCACGCTGTCGGGCGTGCCCGGCCGCGACGGTGAGGTGCCGCTGCTGACGCCGGCGAGCGCGCAGACGACGGCGGTGTGCAATCGGCTGAACGACGTGTCGATCGGTGGTGACAAGCACGTCGAATGTACGGCCGACGCGATCTCGATCGTCGCCGACTAGGGATATACGGGGCGTCATGACGACGCCCTGGGTACGGACCTCCGCGGAGCTCGCAGCGCTCGTCGACGAGCTCGCCGACGCGAAGGCGATCGGGCTCGATATCGAGGGCGACAGTCTGCACCACTACACGGAGCAGACGTGCCTGATCCAGGTGTCGTCGAATCGCGGAGGGGCGTGGCTGGTCGATCCGCTCGCGGGCTTCGACCTGGCGCCGCTCGCGTCGATCATGCGCGATCCCGCGATCCTCAAGGTGTTCCACGCCGGCGACAACGACGTCACCGCGATGCGCCGCGACTTCGGCTTCACGTTTCGCACGCTGTTCGACACGTCGATCGCGGCGCGCCTGCTCGGCGACACCGAGCTCGGGCTGCAGGCGATCGTGCGCAACGAGCTCGGCATCGAGCTCACGAAGGGCAGCCAGAAGGACGACTGGTCGAAGCGCCCGCTGACGCCGAAGCAGGAGGCGTATGCGCTCGCCGACGTGCAGCACCTGATGGAGCTCGCCGCGCGGTTCACGGCGCGGCTCGCCGAGGCCGGTCGCACCGAGTGGGCGCGGGAAGAGTTCGCGGCGCTCGCGGCGCTCGCCGACGTCCCGCGCGTCGACGATCGCACCGGGCCCGACGAGTTCCGCCGGATCAAGGGCTCGGCGAAGCTGACGCGCCGCCAGCAGGCCGTGCTGCGCGAGCTCTACGCCTGGCGCGAGGAGCGCGCGCGGCTCGCCGACCGTCCCCCGTTCAAGGTGGTCGCGCCGGATGTGCTGCTGGCGCTCGCGGAAGACTCGCCGACGAACCTCGACGACATCGAGGATGCGCTCGCCTCGTTTCCTCGCCAGCGCGATCAGACGAAGATCGTCCTCGCGGCGATCCAGCGCGGGCTCGAGGCACCCGAGCCGGAGCGCGAACAGCGAGCCAAGGCGCCGTCCCGGACCGCGGTGCGCCTCGTCGAGAAGCTCCGCGAGTGGCGCGATGGCGAGGCCAAGCGCACGGGGCTGGATCCTTCGATCATCCTGCCGACCAAGCTCCTCGAGCGCGTCGCGAGTGCCGCTCCGACCTCGCTGGTCGAGCTCGCCGCCGTCGACGGCATGCGGCGATGGCGGGTGGCCACGTGGGGCACCGGGGTCGTCGCGATCACGAGTACCCTCGCGTGATGCGGATCTGGATCCTCGTCCTGCTCGCGCTCGGTTGTGGATCGAGTCGCGCGCGGCCGCTGCCACCGCGAGAGTTCCCACCGGCGCTCGACGCGCAGTTCTTCGCGCAAGAGGATGGTCGCGAGACAAAGATGCGCGTGCATCTGATCGACATCGGGCAGGGCGCGGCGACGCTGGTCGAGTTCTCGTGCGCGGCGATCTTGATCGATACGGGCGGCGAGCAACACCGGCGCTACGACAGCACGGAGCACCTGGTCGAGTACCTGCGGACGTTCTTCAAGAGCCGCCCGGATCTCGACAACACCCTCGCGCTCCTCGTCCTCACGCACCCCCACATCGATCACACGCGCGGCGCCGGTGTGGTGCTCGGCGAGTTCACCGTGCAGAACCTGGTCACCGACGGGCTGACCACCAGCTCCGGTGGTCCCCAGCAGCGCGCGGCGATCAGCAAGGCGAAGGCCAGGAACATCCCGCACCAGATCGTCACCAACACGATCGTGCCGGCGGGTGGCCTGACGAGCCCGATCCTCGATCCGGTCGCGTGCCCCGACGGTGATCCCGACATCCGCGCGCTGTGGGGCGCGATCGACAAGGGCTCGGTGAAGTGGGCCGGCAAGATGATCGACAACTTCAACAACCACTCCGTGGTGGTCAAGGTCACGCTCGGCAAGGCCTCGTTGCTGATCACCGGCGACCTCGAGGACGACGGCATCGACGAGCTGCTGAAGAAGCACGCGGGCACCAACGTCCTCGACAGCGACGTCTACGAGGTAGGCCACCACGGCTCGTACAACGCGACGACGAAGCAGTTGCTCGCCGCCCTGTCGCCCAAGCTCGCGCTGATCGCGTGTGGGCCGCACGATCGCAAGAGCACGTGGACCGGCTGGGCCTACGGTCATCCACGCGCCGTCACCATCGAGCTGCTCGAGAAGGCGCTGTCCGGCGGACCGCCACGCGCCGCCGTCGTGGTGCCGGTCGCCGCCGGCGCGAAGAACTTCGAGGGCTGGCAGATCACCGCGCCGATCTACGCGACGGGGTGGGACAGCGACGTGCTCGTCACGATGTACGCCGACGGCCGGCTCGAGACGCGCACGCGCCGCGGACGCTAGCTCACTGCAGGCTGCCGAGTGCGGCGAGTCTGGCCTCGATCCGATCGAGCTCGGCGGACGGGAACCGCATCGCGAGGTAGTGATAGCGACCGGCCTCGAGCTGAAACAGGAAGCGCTGGCCCCACGGCAAGCCGTCGACGTGGGCATGGATGCGGCCGCTGCGGTCGTAGCCGATCGACACGGCACGCGATCCGTCCACGAACGTCTGATGGGACGTCATGTCCGGGAGGTACCAGTCGGCGGGGCGTGCAGGCTCCCCCTCCGCCCACAGCGTGCTGGTGTCGTAGTGCGCGTCGACCTCGGCGACGAGTTGCGCGACCAGCGCGCGTGCGGTTGGCACGTCGTGATCTCCCGCGTGCAGCGTGAACGGCCGCGAGACCTCGAGGAGGTCGAGCGGCGAGAGGTCGATGTCGCCGATCGTCGCGACCTCCGCACCCCACGCGTCGATCGGCACGACGGCCGCGCGATCGCGATCGAAGACGCGTACCGCGTTGACGCCGCCGCCTTCGGGCCGTCCGGTGATCGTGCCGGAGCTGATCATGATCAGCTGGACGCCGCGGAGGCCGTCGCGCTGCTGGTGGATCGTCAGCGTCTCGTCGTTCGGCTCGTTCACGTTCCACACGTGATCGAGGAAGCTGCCCTCGCTGATCCGGTTGACCGTGAACGTGGGGGTGCCGCTCTTGCGCGCGACGAGCCAGTCCGCACGCATGCCGAGCATCGCGTCCGCCAGCTGCGCCGCACCGTGCAGCGTGAGCTTGCGCGGTGGCGTCCCTACCGGCTGTCGCGCCACGGGAAGGGCGTTCCACGCGGTGCGGATCGCGACGTGATCTCGCGCGTCGAGCCAGCGTTCGAGCAGCTGTGGATCGACGGCCATCAAGCCCTCGCGATGACGAGGGGGCGTGGTGCGAGGTCCTCGACGCCCGCCGCGAGCTGCTCGACCGCGTATTTCGGCAAGCCGCGAAACAACAGATAGCCGTCGCCGAGCCGCGACTTGACCAGCCGTCCGGTCTCGCGATCGCGGAGCCCGAGGGCACCATCGTTGCGGTCGGCGGTGTACGCGATCGCATGCTGGGTGCCGTCGTCGAGCACGGTGGTCGCGCGCACGTGGGTCGCGGTGTCGATCGCGACCTGCTAGCCGCGCTCGCTCCGGCTGTAGCTGTTATCGGCGAGCACGAGCTCGAACGTGCCGTCGCGCAGGATCGCGGGGCAGTCCCCCGACGGCGTGTGCCCGACGACGACGCGCGAGATGCCTTCACCGCGCAACCGCTGGACGATCTCCGCGGGTGGGAGATGCGGATTGCCCAGGTCGTCGGTCGGGCGCGCGTAGACCACGCTCGCCTGGTTGAGCTTGTCGGGGCCTTGCGCTTGATACGCGATCAGCGCATCGGGCCGGACGCCCCGGGCGAACGTCTCCAGCTCGCCGCGATAGAACCGATCGAGGGCCCCGAGCCAGGCGTCGAGCGACGGGCTGTGCGCGTAGGCCGTGATCCAGCGGTCTTCACACCGCGCCGGCGTCGCGAGGAAGTTCTCCGGCGTGACGCCGCCGTGAACGAACAGCGTGTCGCCGGCGCGATAGCCGAGCTGGCACGCTTCGAGGTACGCGCGCAGCTCGCCTCCGGCCGCGAGATCCGCCAGGTACGTCTCGACGACATCCAGCTCGGAGGAGGGCAGGCCCTGCTCGCCGAGCTCGGTGACGCGATGCTCGAACGCCTGCTTCGCCCCCATCGTGTTGGTGAACGTCCAGCGCAGCAGCTCGGGGAGCGCGAGGCCGGCGGGCGCCCGGCGGTGAGGCGTGCCACCGAGCTCGGTGACGAGGCGGAGCTTGTTGATGTCGCGATTGCCGGCGAGCAGCACCACGCGATCGCCGTAGCGTTGCTTGGCACGCAGGAGCAGCCCGACGAGGCGGCGCGCGTGGGCTCCGCGATCCACCGCATCGCCACCGAACACGAACGTCACGCCCGCCGCGAGCTCGAGCTCGCCCTCGACGAGCCGCACGTGCGGGTTGCCGTCGAGAAACGACGACAGCTTGTCCCAGCGGCCTTCGAGATCGGTGACGTAGACGATCATGCGAGCCGGAAGTACGACTTGATGCGGCCGAGCAACCGCTTCTTGTTCTCGTCGCGGCGCAGCGACGCGGCCTCCGCCGAGAGGCCGTCGCGCTCCTGCTCGAGGGCGTGCTGGCGATCGGACAGGATCGCGCTGAAGCTCTCGGCGAGCGCGGGCTTGGCTTCGAGCAAGCTGCGGATCAACGTGTGATCGACCTCGTGGACGTGCGCGTCCTTGGTCGCGATGCACGTGGCCGTGCGTGCCTCGCCGGTCATCAACGATTGCTCGCCGAGGATGTCGCCCTGGTGCAGCGTCGCGACCTGGCGCTCGGCACCATCGACCGACAGCACCACGCCGATCTCGCCGTCGGCGATCAGGAACAGCGAGTCGCCCGGCGCGCCCTGGCGCACCAGCACCTCGCCACGCGAGAATAGCCGGCGCTTCATGCCGCGCGCGAGCAGATCGACATCGTCGCCGTCGAGCTTCGCGAACAGCTCGACCTTCGCGAGCGCATCGCGGCGGCGGTCCTGCGCACGATCCTCGTCGGCGCGCGCGGACTCCTCGGTGATCTGCGTCATCTGCACGGTGCGCGTCGGGAACGGGATCTCGAGGTTCGCGCGTTGCGCTGCGTACCAGATGCGCGTGCGCACGTTGCTCTCGATCAGGATCTCCTGGCCGAAATCGCGGATCCAGTACAGCACCGCGTAGGTGACGGCGCTGTCGCCGAACGACTTCATGATCGCGATCGGGGTGGGCGTCTCGAGCACGCCATCACAGCCGCGCAGCGCCTCCTCGAGCACCTTCTTGACGTCGTTCGGCGGGTGCCGGTACGCGAAGCCGACCTCGCACCACATGCGGTGGCGATCCGTGGGCCGCGAGTAGTTGAGCACCGCGTTCTGCATGAAGTACGCGTTCGGGAACGTCAGCGTGTCGTCGTCGCGGGTGACGATCGTGGTGGCGCGGAAGCTGATCTTCTCGATCCGGCCGATCCGCTCGTCGATCTTGATCCAGTCGCCGATCACGATCGTGCGATCGAGCTGGAGCGATAGCCCGGCGAACATGTTCGCGATCGGTTGCTGCAGCGCGAGACCGATCACCGCGGTGAGCACCGCCGACGTGGTGACCAGCGAGACCAAGTTCGCGCCGCTCTGCTGGAGGATCGTCATCAGCGCGATGACGAACGCGATGAACAGCAGGATGTCGCGCAAGATCGTCGGGAACTGGAAGAACCGCGAGACGACGACATCGAACAGCATCTTGCCGACCACGCCGGTCATCCCGGCGGCGAGCGAGATCGCGGCGGCGAGCTTGAGCCCGACCACCACGCTCGGGTAATCGGCCATCTCGACGGGCACCGCGAGCCCGCGCAGCACGACCGAGGCGAGCAAGAAGATGATCGGGAGCCGGCCGCGATCCTGGCGATCGGAGGGCAGCAGCCGGCGCGCGAACAACGACGCCAGGACCGTCGCGATCGCGAGTGCGACCGCGGCCCACGAGATATCGACGTCAGCGAGCTCCCCCACGCGCCGCCATCCTATCAAACCCGGGGCGATCGAGCCCGGGGCGCCAGAACCCGGGTCAATTGCGCCAACCTGGCCGTCAAAGCCTACTGACCCGATCTCGCATGCCGATAAGTTTGCGCACCGTAACGATAGGGCTTGTCAGTGAGCCTGGTTGTTTGGCACGACTCGCGCCGCGATGAAGCTAACCAAGTTTGTGCTCGTGACGGCGATGGGGACGGCGATGTTCGGATGCGCCGCGGATCGAATGGGCGGTGGAGACGACGACCTCCCGCCGTCGGACATGCCCCAGGATCCTCCGCCCGACGAGCCGCGCGAGCTCGGCGCGCTCGGTCAGTACCGCCTCCACAGCCGGTTCGACATCGCGCAGAACATGCCGGGTGCCGTCGGCGGCGCGGTCAACGGCATCATCTCGATGACCGACGACCCGAACGATCCCGCGCACTGGATGCTGACCCAGGTCATCAACCAGCTGCCGAACGGCTTCTTCAAGGATCTGCTCGTCGCGTCGGAGCCCTTCGTCGCCGGTGAGGTCAACGCGCAGCTGATCAGCATCGCGCCGGGGCTCGTCGAGACGCTGCTCGACGTCGGTCACCTGGTCGCGGACATCGCGAAGAACTTCGGGCTCGGCGAGACGCTGAACATCAGCACCGCCCTCGACGGCATCTACGCCGGTGCGATCACGATCGATGCGCTCGAGCTGAAGATCGATGGCGTCGACCACGAGTACAAGTTCGTCGATCACGACATCGCGATCATCAACGCGACCAACCTGCCGGTCACGCTCGACATCACCAAGAAGCTGTCGCTCGGCCGCCACGCGTTCCCGATCTCGTACGGGCACGTGATCCGGATCGGCCTCGACGAGGCGATCATCCCGGCGATCGATCCCGACGCGCACGACCTCAACGGCCTGCTCGCGGGCATCGTCGATTGCGGTGCGCTCGGCCAGCAGATCGCGGATGCGCTCGGCTTCGGCGGCGCGGCGATCTACGCCGGGGCCTGCACGCTCGGTCTCGATGCCGCGGCGAACGCGATGTACGACCAGATCGCGGGGATCGATTCGTCGGCGCTCGACTTCGACATGGCGGGCATCTCGGCCACCGTCGACGCCGATGGCGACTACGACGTCGATCGCCTCGAGAACGGCGTGTGGACCGGCACGCTCGGCTACGCGGGCACCACGGCACCGCTCGCGAACGCGACGTACAACGCCGTCAAGATCGAAGTCGCGCAGTAACGTTCGCGCCCGGTAATCCTGTTCGCAGTGGACGTAACGCGACATCGCCGGGCGGTGGTGTCGTGGCAAGCGCTGGCACCACGTGAGCTCTCGCGGTGTTAGCGGCGGGCATCCCCCGTGCTGAATCCACCGGCATGCTGGATCGCCGTGCCGTCATCCTCCTCTGTACTGCCCTCGCCCTGTTCGCCTTGTCGCTCGCGTTACCCGCGCTCGCGGTGCTCGAGAAGCCGCTGTTGGGCGGCGACCCGAGCCCGAAGACGTTTCCAGGCGTGGTCTGCCTCGCGATGGGCTGGTTGGTCCTGCCGGGCTGGCTCGGCAATCCGCTGTTCCTCGCCGCGGCGATCCTCCATGGTCTGCGCAAGCATCGCGTCGCGATCGTCCTGCTCTCGATCGCGCTGCTGCTGTCGCTCCTCGCTCCCCTGATCCTGACGAGCATGGACGGTGGGATGTTCGAGGTTCAGCACGTGCGGGTCGGCTACTACGTCTGGATCGCGAGCATGGCGGTGATGCTGGCCGGCGCGACGCGATCGGCGTTGCGCGCTATCGACGCGCGTTGGCAGGCCCAGCACGGTCCGTTCTGATCGATACTCGAGGGGATGGCGATGCCGGGGGCGCGATCACCGAGCTGCCCGCGATGCGGTGCCGCGGCGGTGTGGCATCCACAGCCGGGACAGTGGGGCTGCAAGCACTGCCGGCAGATGCTGCCGCCGATCCAGCACGCCCCGATCGCGATCACCGCACCGGTCTACGCCGGCCTCTCCGCCCCCGACCTGCCGAAGTGTCCGCGCTGCGGCTATCCGTCGGTGTGGCATCCCGCGATGCAGCACTGGGGCTGCGATCGCTGTCAGTTGATGAACCCGAAGATCCAGTACCTGGTGCTGCCGTCGGATGCGACGGGACAGCCGGCGGCGCTGACCGCGGCGATCAAGATCGGCGTGTCGGTGATCCTGATCGTCATCACGATCGCGATCGTGGTCGCGATCCGGTTCTAGAACTTCGCGGGGCCCCTCGAGAAGTCAGTCGAAGAAGCCGCCGCCGTCGAAGCCGCCGCCGCCGTCGAAGCCACCGGCATCACCACCGGAGTCACCCCAGAAGCTGTCGCCTCCTCCGGCGTCACCGCTCGAATCGCCGCCCCACCAGCTGCCACCCTCGCCACCAGCCTCCGGCGTCGTCGATCCATCCCCATCGTACCAGTTACCACCAGCCTCGGCTGCCGGTTCCGCGCTCGCGGTGGGACCGTCCTGGATGCCGGGCTCGTCGGCGAAGCCCTGCACGTGGTTGTGGTGATCGACCACCACGAAGTGCGGCGGCATCATCATCGAGAACATCGCCGACCACATCAGCGTCTCGGCGACGAACCCGAGCGGGCTCGGGTAGTAGGCGATGTACGGGTCGTAATAGACCGCGCTCGGCTGCTGCGCCTGTTCCTGCTGCTTGCCATCGGGCCGCACGACGCGTGCTTCGGCGACATCGGTCTCGGCGCGCGCGGTGGGCATCGCGGCGGCCACCGCTTCTCGGACACGCTCGACGAACGACTCGAACTGCACGCGGAACATCTCGAGCGCCTTCGCATCGCCGGCGATCGGCTCGGCGCGCTTGCGATAGGCCTCGGCATCCTCGCCGGGCTTGGGGGTCAGCGCGGAGACTCGACCCGATGCGATGATCCGGATCGCCGGCGCACCGGCCGCGTGGACGCTGCGCGCCTGGACCTCGAGCACGATGTGCAGGCCCGCTTCGCGATGCTCGACGGCGAGGCGGAGCTCGTCGAAGCCTTGTCCGAACACCGAGCTGTTGTCGTGGAACGCGAGGAACAGATCGCCGAGATCATCGGGCTTGCCGTCGCGATCGTGGAACAGCACGGTGTCATCGATCACGAGCGAGACGGCGTTGGTGGCGCCGAGGCGGCGGAGGGCATCGCGGGAGGCCTCGACGAGCGCCGTGGCCTCGATCGCCGCACGCACCTTGCCGGTGCGCAGATCGGGCTGCTTGCCGAACGCCTGCTTGACGCGTTCGAAGAACTTCGGAGCGCGGAGGATGTCGGCGGCCTGGACGTGGACGGCGATCGTTCCGTAGAGCTTCATAAACTGGAGACAGCGTGGCCACGTGCGCTCGTTCGCGCAACCTCGGAGATCAGCTGTTTACGCCCGCAACTCGCGTGCGACACGCTGCCCCGATTCGATCGCGCCTTCGAGGTAGCCGAGGTGATGCGTGGCCGTTTCCGTGCCGGCAAAGTGCACGCGCCCGAACGCCGCGCGGAGGCTGCACGCCGCCGCCGACAGCACGCCGGGCGCGAGCAAGCTGACGTAGCAACCGCCCGTATGCTCGTCGACCTGCCAGTCCTTGTCGGCGTACGCGACGGGCGTGCCGGCGCGCGGTCCGTGCAGCTGCACCAGCTCGTCGAGCACGAGGTGCTTGCGGCGGTCTTCGGGGACATCGCGCAGGCGCTTCGCCGGATCGCCGACGATGAACGCGACGAGGGCGGCGTGATCGCCCGCGGCATCGCAGTCGTCGAACGTCGCGCGGATCGATCCTGTCGTCGAGATCGCCTCGCCCGAGTAGCCGGCCTCGCGCCAGAACGGGCGGTCGTACGACGCGATGCACTTGATCACCGAACCCATCGGCAGCTTCGCGCCGAGCTGCGCGCGCTCCGTGGGAAGGCCTTCGATCTTCGCTGCGAGGTGCGGTGGGATCGCGACGACGACCGCATCGCAACGCTGGCCATCGACGGTGACGCCGGTCGCGTCCTGCGCGATCGCGCGGGTCGGGGAGGACAGGCGGAGCTTCGCGCCACGCTGGAGCGCGCGCTCCGCCAGGCGCTGGCAGATCGCCTGCGCACCGAGCGTGAACCGGCGCTCCTGCGCACCGCCCTCGATCTCGGCCAGGCGTTGCACCCCCTCGCTGGACTTCGCGTAGAGCAGGAAGTAGAGCAGCGACAGCTCGCGCGGCTCGGCGGCGAAGATCATCTGCGTCGCGACCTCGAGCATCGCGCGCGCTCGCTTCGACCTCACCCGGCGATCGAGCCAGTCCGCGACGCTCTGCGCGTCGAGCTCGCGCCCGTGCTTGGTGCGCAGCGGCTCCTCGAGATCGACCTTGCCCGCCAGCCGCTCGAGCCGCGCGAGCGAGAGGCCGAGCTCGAGCAGCGACAGCATGCCGATCTTGGGAAGGAAGCCCTTGAACGTCTTGCGCGTGTCGCCGCGCATCAGGACCTTCGTACCTCTCGCGTGCTGTGGAAACGACGAGACGCCGAGCTCGTCCGCGAGCTCGCGCAGCCGGTGGTGCTTGTCACCCATCCACTGGCCTCCGAGATCGATCGTCTGGCCGCCGAGGTCCTGCGACAGCGTTCGTCCACCCACGCGGTCACGCGCTTCGAGCACGGTGACCTGGTGCCCCTGACGGATCAGCTCGTCGGCCGCCGTCAGTCCGGCCAGGCCGGCTCCGATCACGATCACGTCCACGGGCGCAGCGTAGCGGGGTTTTGCGTTAGCTTCTCCGCCATGGGCTGGAATGGAGGTGGCTTCGGCCACATGACTTTCGAAACGCCGAGTGGGGTGGCTGCGTGGAAGGCAGCGAACGTGTCGCACGACCAGTGGAACGACTGGGCCGACTGGTTCGAGAGACCCGTCGCGCCGCGGTTCGTGGTCGACGCGCAACTCGGAGAGCTGCGCAAGCTCCACGATCCGAAGGGCCACGGCTACTTCGTGCTCGACGAGCAGGAAGCCACCGTCGACTTCGCGTTCGATACGGGCGAGGCCACCGTGCGCGACTGCTCCGGCACCATCGCCGCGGCGTTGCGAGCGGCGGCGGAGCACGGGGCGCGCGGCACGTTCTACTTCCTCGGCACCGCCGGCGCCGAGTACGACTTCACGTACAAGCTCGAGCTCGCGAACGGGTTGTCGACGATGGAGACGCTGCACGAGCGCGAGATCGCCACGGTCTACCAGGGCGACCAGTACCAGGCGTTCATGCAGCGCGTGAGGGAAGCGCTCGGCATCACCGCGGACGAGATCGTCGAGCACGCCCCAGCTGCAGCGGATGCAGAGGACACCGAGCGAGAAGCGCTCAAGAGCAAGGCGTCCGCGTTCACCGCGTCGAAGGCGCAGCGAAAGGCCTCTGTGGTGAAGGCCGCCGAACCGACCGCCGTGGAGCCTGCGGCTGAGGAAGCCGCCGCGAACGAAGAGGTCGCGGACGCAGCGGTCGCTGCAGAAGCGCCCGCTGCGAAGCAGCCCGCAGCAAAGGCAACGGCCGCGAACAAGCCCGCCGTGAAGGCAGCGGCGAAGACCCCGGCGGCGAAGCCCCCCGCAGTGAAGACCCCCGCAGTGAAGACCCCCGCGGCGAACACGACCGCGGGGAAGAACCCCGCGGCGAACAAGCCCGCGGCGAAGACCCCCGCGGCGAACAAGCCCGCAGCGAACAAGCCAGCTGCAAAGAAGCCCACGACGAAGAAGCCCACGACGAAGAAGCCCGCGGCGAGCAAGCCGTAGCGGTTCGGTCGATGCAGCGATCGTCGCGCGTCGACCTCTGAGCCAGATCGATCGCCTGGCGAAGGTCGGCGACCCTTCGCGTGTTGGCGACAGCCGAAGACCCACAAGACCGTCGGCGCCTCCGCGAAGGGCAGGTCACGCGCGAGCTGCACGCGATGACCGGCTCGACGCGGGGGAACGCCGTGGCACCTGGCAACCACGCGCGGCCGAGCGCCCGCAGATCGCGTGGCGGGCTTCAGCGGGCGTGGTGAATTCCGTTGACGTCAGCCCTGGGAAAAGAATAAGAACTCTTATTCTGATTTATGCCTGACGACCTTCTTGCCCCGCCCCCCCAACTCGCCAACGTCAGCCTCCAGTGGGCCAAGCCGCCCCAACAGGAGCGCAGCCAGAACACGCACGATCGCCTGATCGAGGCCGCGGCACTCCTCGTCTCGCGGGGCAGGGCGTGGGGTGAGATCGGCGTCCAGGAGCTGGTCAAGGAAGCCGGAACGTCGGTCGGCGCCTTCTACAACCGCTTCCGCGACAAGGACGCGCTGCTCCACATCCTCCAGATCTCGCTCTACCAGGAGGGCGAGGTCACCGCGGCGGCGGCGCACCAGCTCGCCGCGCTCGACGTGCCGCTCGAGGCGCTGATCCGCGCGTTCGTGTCGCTCGCCGTCAGCGTGTACCGCCAGCAGCACGGCATCCGTCGCGCGCTCCAGCTCGAGATGTTCTCCAACAAGGCGTTTCGCGATCGTGCCGTCGCGCTCAGCAAGCTGACCTGCGAAGGCCTGGTCGACGTGCTGCACCAACGGCACCCCACCACGGACATGGCTACGCTGCGCACGGCGGTCGATGTCGCGCACCGCCTCATCTACGGCACGCTCGATCAGAACCTCATGTACGAGGACGCACCCACCGATCACGTCCTCGCGGACTCGACGCTGGTCGAGGAGCTGGTGCTCGCCGTCCACGCGTATCTCGAGCGCCGGCTGGTGTGAGAGCTTAGACTCCGGCGGATGAAAGCGCTGCTGTTCCTGCTCGTCGGCCTCGCCCTCGCCCTCACGAATACCCGCCCCGCTCACGCGATCGCGGCGTGCAACAACAACTACGGGCTCGCGCCACGCACCGGCGTTACGCTGCCTCCGAAGGCGAAGCTCGTCGCGTTCACCGACATCGAGAGCTGGGGGGCGCACGAGTACAGCGCGACGCTCGACGGCAAGCCCGTCAAGCTCAAGGCCACGAAGAAGAAGATCGCGCCGTACTACCTGACCGAGCTCGAGGTCGAGAGCGACAAGGGCGGGACGCTCAACATCTACGCCGGCACCGACACGAAGGATCGACCGCTGGCGACGTACCTCGTGAAGGCGGGTGCAGCGCTACCGAAAGAGATCGCGGCGACGACGCGGCGGTTCACGCAGGACATCCAGCACTCGACGGTACAGGAGCTGTTCGACGCACTCGCGATCGATTTCGGCGATGCGCCCGCGATCCTCGCGCACATCAAGATCCGCCGCGACGACAAGGCGCCGTGGAGCGAGTTCGACCTCCCGGTTCACGCGAACACGCACCTCGAGAAGAACACCTCGACGGCGCTGATCGGCGCGCTCGGCTGCAAGAGCAACTACACCGTCGGATTGCTCGAGAATGGCGTCGATCTCGTGGTCACCGCGATGCTGCCCGACGGCAAGGTCGTGCCGGTCAGGCTGCCCGCGCGGGTGGCGCTGCCGAGGCTGCCGAAGCAGCCCTAGTGGCGAGGCCGAGGTCGCGCCGTTGCTCGCGCACGTTCACGGGGTGCGCTGGACGCTCGCCGACGGCACCGAGACCACGCTCGACGCCATTCTGGTCATCCGGACGCCTGCGCATCCGCGGTAGGCGAATTCCGGTAGGGATTCCCTTCGAGAAGTCGAATGCCAGCGATCGGCAGTCCAGTCACTCCGCGTCGCAGCCTGTCCCGTCGCCTTTTGCCACGGGAGATCGTCCTCAGAAAACCTGCAACTACGCACGGAGCCTCATGTCTTCGGAGCATGAAGCTCGCGACCGCCGGCCTTGCTGCCCTCGCTCTCGTCTCGATCGCGCAGCGCGCCGACGCTGACTGCGGCAACCCGCACTGGGTGGGCACGCCGACCGGCTCGAGCATCCCGCAGCGCGGCTCGCTCTACCTGTTCGATGGGGCGATCGCCGATGGTGAGGAGCTCAAGTCCCGCGGTGGTCCGATCAAGGCCGAGACCAAGGTCGGGCCCGGCGTGGTCAAGCTCGACTACGTCACGCAGGCCGACGAGCTCGAGCTCAGGGACGCCTACGAGCCGACGCTGCTGAACGTCAACCCGTCATGGCGCCCGCCCGCCGCGGCACCGCGGGTGATCCAGTACTGGCACCAGGTCTCCACGTGGACCTGCTCGAGCTCCGATCTGGTGTGGCTACAGATCGACCAGCCGACCGCCGCCTTTCGCGTGGTCTGGGAGGCCAAGAACCAGGTCGCTCGTCAGTTCGTGTTCCCGGCTCGGACCGGTGACAACAACGTCTCGGTGCTCCCGCTCGGCAAGCTGAACTGCGTCGGCGAGCCGACCATCGCACCCGCGGAGCTGGCCGCCGGTGGCCGCCTCGCGCTGTTCGCGATCCGCTACGACGGCTCGGAGGTCGCGGTCACCGGACTGCCGGCGACCCTGTCCACCGCGCAGATGCCGACGACCGAGGATGGGATGGAGCGCGCGATCGGCTTCCAGAAGGGCTCCGAACCCACGTCATCCGTCCCGCCGACCCAGCACGACTTCCCATTCTACCTATTTTTACTGCTCCTGATCCCTGCTGCCGCCGTCGGCTGGGTGGCCCTCAAAGACCGATCGGTCAAGGCCGTCGTATAGCTTCTGTGGCGATTGCCAGGACTCTGTCATGTCTCGGTATTGGTTGTGTAAAGCACTTGGTTTGGGAGCGGTTTTATAGGACGGTCCCCCGATGAACCAGCTACCAGCCCTCAGCACCCTTCGCACCGAGTTGCGTGAGGCAGGTGTGTTCGAACACCGCGAGCTGCGCAGTTGGCTGAAGCTCGGGTTTCTCCTGAGTGTCGTCGCCCTGTGCCTGACCTCGATCTACCTGTTCGGGTGGGTCGCAGCGTTCGCCGCGGTGCCCGTGGCGGCGGTGTTCGCGACCGCGGCGGCGATGACGGGCCACGAAGGCAGCCACAAGTCGTTCTCGGCCTCTCCGTTTCGCAACGCGCTCGTCACCTACCTCGTGTTCCCGCTATTCGCCGGGCTCGGCTCGCTGTACTGGCGCTGGAAGCACGACCAGCTGCACCACGGTCACCCGAACGTCGAAGGCGTCGATCCCGACATCAAGCCGTTCCCGTTCGTGTCGTCGAAAGGTGATCACGACAAGGCCACGCCGCGGCTCCGCTGGTTCCAGCGCAACTTCCAGTCGTGGGCGTTCTGGCCGATGTCGCTGCTGATGGCGACGGGCATGCGCCGCGCGTCGGTGATGTTCTTGATCGCGTATCCCAAGAAGCACGGCTTCAAGCGCACGTGGTTCATCGAGGTCGCGGCCATGCTCGGCCACTACGTCGGCTGGATCGTGATCCCGTCGCTGATCTGGGGCCCGGCGATCGGCATCGCGGTCTACATGTCGATCTGGGCGCTCGTCGGCGTCTGCCTCGCGCTGGTGTTCTTGCCGGCGCACATCGGGCTGCCGATCGTCGAGGAGCAGAACCACGACTGGCTGCACCAGCTCGAGACCACGCGTGACCTCGAGCTCCCCAAGGTGATCTCGTTCTTCTTCATCGGCCTCGATCACCAGGCCGAGCACCACCTGTTCCCCAAGATCTCGCACCACCACCTGCCCAAGGCCGCGGCGATCACCAAGGCGTGGTGTGCCCGCCACGGCATCACGTACCTCAGCGTCCCGTACCTGTTCGCGCTCGTCGAGTCCGCGAAGTTCATGGCGGATGCCTACGAGCGCGATGCGACGGATCCGATGGAGGTCCGGTTCGGGCTCGTCGGTACCGAGCGCGCCGCCTAGCCTGCGAGGGCCAGTCGAAGCTTCGCGAGCGCGGAGCGCATCCGCGTCTTGATCAACTCCACGAGACCCACCGACTGTCTTCGTCGGCGAATCTCTGAGCGGCCGTCGGGGATCCGTTCCGACAGCAAAACAACCGTGCGCCAGGAACAATCGGGTTTACTCCCGAACCCCGCCGACTTTCGAGCAATCCGGGGTGGGAGCTTTGTCGTTGTACGAGCATGATGGGGGTTGAAGATGCGTGAGGTTGCGGAAGGAGCGCGAGAGCTCCTCGCACCTCGGGATGGGGAGGCGTCGAAGGACGTCGCCGATCGTGCTTCGCGGATCTGCCGCCAGCTGACGCAGCACCTCGCCCGCCTCGTCGGTGAGATTGGCGTGGCGGCGCTGGTCCGCCGGAGCATCGTGCTCGCGACCATCGAGTTTCCGTGGTTGGCGATCCCGCTCGGCGATCCACTCGACGTCTACATAGAGCTGCATGCCGTGCTCGAACGACAACCACCAGCGACGGCCGCCGCTGGGTTCATCGGCGTGTTCACGACGTTCGTGGGTCTCCTGAAGAGACTGATCGGCGACGGGCTCGTGGAGCACCTGCTCGCCGAGCTGTGGCCCGCGATCTTTCCGATAGCTGTACAGGAGACTTCTTGACCAAAGTCGTGATCAACAAGCTGCCAACGGGCATCGTCGGGCTCGACGACGTGCTCGGCGGCGGGCTGCCCGAGTTCTCGTTCAACGTGATCGCGGGTGGGCCTGGGTCCGGAAAGACCACGCTCGCGCACCAGATCATGTTCGCCACCGCGACGCCGGCACAACCCGCGCTCTACATCACGGTCGTCGGCGAGACCCCACTGAAGATGTTGCGCTACCAGCAGCAGTACGCGTTCTTCGACGAGCGCAAGCTGTCAGGTGCGATTCGCTTCCTGCACCTCGGGGAGCAGCTGCTCGAGCACGGACTCGAGACGGTGCTCGCGGAGATCATCAAGGAGGTCGAGGCCACGCAGCCCAAGCTGGTGTTCGTCGATTCGTTTCGTGCGGTCGTGCGCAAGTCCCTGGAGCCCGAGCAGCTCGATCTGCAGAGCTTCGTCCAGCGGCTCGCGATCCACCTGACGAGCTGGCAGGCGACGACGTTCCTGATCGGCGAGTACGAGGAAATGGAGACCCACTGCAACCCGCTGTTCACCGTGGCCGACGGGATCCTGTGGCTGTCGCAGGTCGTGCAGCGCAACTCGATCGTGCGGAAGGTGCAGATCGTCAAGATGCGCGGCCAGGGGTCCATCCCCGGCTTGCACACCATGCGGATCACCGATGCGGGAGTCCGCGTCTATCCCAGGCTCCCGAACCCCGAACAGCGCCGGCCTGTCCTCCACGAGAGTCGCCGCAAGACCGGTGTGGCGGCACTCGACGTCATGCTCGGTGGCGGGATTCCCGCCGGGTACTCGGTGATGATCGTCGGGCCATCGGGGTCCGGCAAGACCATGCTGTCGACCCAGTTCATCCGCGAGGGGATCGAACAGGGCGAGCACGGGTTGATCGCCCTGTTCGAGAAGCGCCCCGACGAGTACCTCCTCACCGCGCCGGGTGCGGCCGAGCTGCAAGTGCTCGTCGATGCTGGGAAGCTCAGCCTGCTCTACCTCCGTCCGCTCGATCTCTCGGTCGACGAGACCATGCAGGAGATCGCCGACACGGTCAAAGCGAACCACACGAAGCGCATCGTCATCGATTCCCTGATGGGCTTCGAGCTCGCGCTGGCGCCGTCGTTTCGCGAGGACTTCCGGGAGTCGCTGTATCGGATGGTCGGCGGGCTGGTCTCGCTCGGCGTGACGGTCATGATGACGGCAGAGCTCGTCGACGGGTACGCGGAGCTCCGGCTCAGTCCGCACGGGATCTCGTTTCTCACCGACGGGATCATCCTGCAGCGTTATGTCGAGCTGAACGGCTCGCTCCGGAAGGTCATCACGGTCGCGAAGATGCGCGGCTTCGAGCACAGCAAGGAGCTACGGTTGTACGAGATCGATGCCAAGGGGCTGTTGATCGGCGAGCCACTCGCCAACTACGGCGGGGTCCTCGTCGGCAACCCTCAACGCACCACGTAGAGCTCGAGGACAGCATGGACAAGAAGCCAGACAGCGACGCCATGAACGTACGCGAGCAAGCCGTCTCGAACCGCGAGACGTGGGTGCGCACCCGCGAGCACGAGACGGGTGAGCACAGGGTCCTGCTGGTCGAACGCGAGGAGCTCGTCACGCTCCGCGAACACGCGGTGCAGCTGCGCGTCGAGGCGGAGCACGCTCAAGCCGATCGCGATCATCTGCTGAGCCAGATGCGCGACGCCAACGAGAAGCTGATCGTCGAGACGCTCGCCGCGGATGCGCTGGCCGTCGTCGAGGCGGATGGCCGACAGCGCGCCGAGGAGCGGGTGGCTCACCTCGACGTCAAGGAGCGCGAGCTCCGCACACTGGCGAACACGGTGCCGATGCTCGCGTGGTTCGCCGAGCCCGACGGCGACGTCGCCTGGTACAACGAGCGCTGGTACGAGTACACGGGCACCAGCTTGCCGGAGCAGGTGGGTTGGCAGTGGCGCTCCGTCCACGACCCGGCGGATCTTCCCCGCGTCGTCTCGAAGTGGCAGGCCGCCCTCGCCAGTGGCGAGCCCTGGGAAGACACGTTCCGGCTGCGTCGTCGTGACGGCGTGTGGCGATGGTTCCTCGGTCGCGCGCAGCCCTTGCGTGACGACCACGGCACGATCATTCGCTGGTTCGGCACCTACGCGGACATCGACGCGCAGAAGCGCGCGGAGCACGAGGCGCTCGCGAGCAGTCGCGTCAAGGACGAGTTTCTGGCGATGCTCGGCCACGAGCTGCGCAATCCGCTGGCGCCGATCGTGTCCGCGTTGGACCTGATCGCGGCTCGTGGCGGCCATGACGCCTACGAGCGCGAGCACACGATCATCCAGCGCCAGGTCACACATCTGTCGCGGCTGGTCGACGATCTGCTCGACGTCGCGCGGTTCACCAGCGGCAAGGTCGATCTCCGACTCGAGCCGATCGAGATCTTCGAGGTGATCGCACGTGCGGTCGAGATGGTGCGCCCGTTGCTCGACGGCAACGCGCAACACCTGACGGTGGACGTCGCGCCGACGGGGCTGGTCGTCGAGGGGGATCCGATGCGGCTCGCGCAGGCGATCTGCAACGTGCTCGTCAACGCGGCCAAGTACACGCCGAAACGTGGCGAGATCAGGGTGGCCGCCGTGCGCGATGGTTCGAGCGTGGTCGTGCGGATCTCCGACAACGGGCTCGGGATCTCGCCGGAGATGCTGCCTCGCGTGTTCGAGCTGTTCTCGCAGGAGCGCCAGGCGCTGGATCGATCGCGGGGAGGCTTGGGGCTCGGGCTGGCGATCGTCCAGCAGCTCGTCGGGCTCCATCACGGTCACGTGAGCGTGCGCAGCGAGGGACTCGGCCACGGCAGCGAGTTCACGATCGTGTTGCCGGAGTCGCGGCTGCCGCAGCTTCGCCGGCGGCCTCGGGATTCGCATCAGGTGACGCCGCTCGCCACGGCGCCGAAGGTCCTGGTCGTCGACGACAACGTCGATGCTGCCGAGCTGCTCGGAGCCTGGTTGGTCCAGCTCGGTCACGACGTCCGCGTGGCGCTCGACGGACCGACGGCCCTGACCATCGCGGTCGGGTTCTTGCCCGACGTCGTGCTGCTCGATCTGGGCTTGCCGGGGATGGATGGCTACGAAGTGGCGGTGCGCATGCGCGAGGCGTTGGGGCTCCACCCGGTGCACTTCATCGCGCTCACGGGCTACGGCCAGCCGAAGGACCGCCACCACACCGAGGCCGCGGGGTTCGATGCGCACCTCGTCAAACCGGTGAACCTCGCGACGATCCAGGCCAGCATCCAAGCCGCGACGCGACCGTAGTAGGGTCCGGGGCGATGATTCGCCTCGGCTTGTTGCTCGCCTTCGTCGCGTGTCGTGGTCCTGCTGCGCCGGCTCCCGTCGTCGGCACGCCGCGCGAGCCCCAGTTACCGGCTGCCGTGCCGCGCGTGGTCGCTGCACCACCGGCCCCGACGCTACGCCTCGAAGGTCGGGTCAAGCCCACGGGCTACGTCGCCGAGCTGACGATCGATCCGACGGCGGAGACGTTCGACGGCACGATCACGATCGGGATCGATGTCGATCAGGACCTCGGTGGGCTGTGGCTCAACGGCGCCGATCTGACGATCGACCGCGCGGTCCTCAAGGCGGGCACGGCGACGATCGCGGTGACCCCGATCGCGGCGACCCCAGCGACGACCGAGGCCGAGGTGGTGGGGTTCCAGTTCGCGGAGGTCGTGCATCCCGGTCCCGTCGAGCTGACGATCCAGTACAAGGGCAAGAACTACGAGAAGGAGACCGACGGCATCCACCGCCAGCTCGAGCGCGGCGAGTGGTACGTGTTCACGCAGTTCGAGGCCACCGACGCCCGCCGCGCGTTCCCGTGCTTCGACGAACCGGCGTACAAGGTGCCCTTCGCGCTGACCCTGAACGTGAAGCAGGACTACGTCGCGGTCGCCAACACGCCGGTGGTGTCGGAGACCGCGACGGCGAACGGCATGAAGGCCGTGAGGTTCGCAAAGACCAAGCCCCTGCCGACGTACCTGATCGCGTTCGCGGTGGGTCCGTTCGAGATCGTCGACGGTGGCAAGGCCGGGAAGAACCACACCCCGCTGCGCGTGATCGTCCCGAAGGGGCGGACCGCCGACGCGGCATACGCCACCAAGTCGACGCCGGAGATCCTGGTCGCACTCGAGGACTACTTCGGGACGCCATACCCGTACGAGAAGCTCGATCAGATCGCGGTGCCGCGGAAGGGCGGCGCGATGGAGAACGCCGGCCTGATCACCTACGGGCAGGGGATCCTGATCTGGCCCGCCGACGAGGACACCACATCGCGCAAGCGGCGCTTCGCGTCGGTCGCGGCGCACGAGCTCGGTCACCAATGGTTCGGCGATCTCGTGACGCTCGCGTGGTGGAACGACATCTGGCCCAATGAATCGTTCGCGAGCTGGATCGCGGACAGCATCATCCATCGCTGGCAGCCGAGCTGGCAGACCGACGTCGGCATGGTGTCGGGCCGCTCGGGATCGATGCGCGGCGACACGCTGAAGCACAGCCGCAAGATCCGCCAGCCGATCGAGACCAAGGCCGATATCAACACCGCGTTCGATGGCATCACGTACGGCAAGGGCAGTGCGGTGCTGACGATGGTCGAGGCGTGGCTCGGTCGCGACAAGTTCCAGACCGCGGTGCGCAAGTACCTCGCCGCGCACGCGCACGGGATCGCGACGACGGAGCAGTTCCTCGCCGCGCTGTCGGCCGAGGGTGGGCCGGATGTCTCCAAGGTGCTGTCGTCGTTCCTCGATCAGACCGGCGTGCCGCTGATCGGCGTCGAGCTCCAGTGCGTCAAGGATCAGGCTCCGAAGCTGGTGTTGACGCAACAGCGCTACAAGACGATCGGCCAGACGGCGGCGGACGCGCAAGCCTGGCACGTGCCGGTGTGCGTGCGGATCGCCGACGGCCGCGCGTGCACGGTGCTCTCGCAGGCGACGGGAACCCTCGAGTTGCCGACGAAGACCTGCCCGGCGTGGGTGCTCGCGAACGCCGGCGAGCTCGGCTACTACCGCGTCGACTACAAGGGCGATCTGCTTGCCAAGCTGATGGCGGTGGCGCCGAAGCAGCTCTCGCTGCCCGAGCGGATCGGCGTCTACGGCGATCTGGCGGCGCTCGTCGAGGCCGACAAGCTGCCGATCGACAGGGTCCTCGAGCTCGCACCGACGCTCGCGACCGAGCAGGTGCGGCAACTGGTGTCGACGGCGACCACGTTCGCGGGCTACCTCGACGACGACTACACCCCGAAGCAGCTGCGAGCCAACCGCGCGCGGTTCGTGCGCAAGCTGTTCGGCGAGCGCGCTCGCAAGCTCGGCTTCACGGCGGTCAAGGGCGAGTCCGATGATGTCCGCATGCTGCGCTCGTCGATGCTCTCGTGGGTCGCGCTCACCGGCGAGGATCCGCAGCTGATCGCGACGGCCAAGCAGCTCGCGACCAAGTGGCTCGCGGATCGCAAGGCGATCGATCCCGACATGGTCGGGACGGTACTGAGCATCGCGACGCGGTTCGGCGATCGCGCGCTGTTCGACAAGCTCTACGCGCAGGCGAAGACCGAAAAGGAGCGCAAGGAGCGCGGCCAGTTGCTCGGGGCGATGGGTGGCTTCCGCGATCCCGCGATCGTCAAGGCGGCGATGGCGATCGCGCTGACCGACGAGTTCCCGTCGCACGAATCGATCGGGCTCGTGTGGTCCGCGCTCGACGAGGCACGCGGGCGGGACCTCGCGTACGCGTTCATCAAGCAGCATCACGATGCGCTGATCGCGAAGTTGCCGCGCGACTACAGCTTCGCGCGCGTCGCCGGGGCGTTCTGCGACGCCGCCCACAAGGCCGACGCCGAGGCGTTCTTCAAGGACAAGATCGCCAAGTCGGCGGGTGGCCCACGCAGCTTCGCGCAGACGCTCGAGCGCGTCGATCTCTGCATCGCGCGCAAGCAGGCGTTCGCGCCCGGGATCCAGAAGTTCCTGGCGAAGTACTGAGAGCTGCTAGCGTGGCGGCGACCCCTGTTGCCGCTGGCACTCGGCGCGCGTGACCTTGCCGAGTTGCCGGACGCGCGGATAGGAGCTCCGTGACACGGTCGCGCTCACGAGATCGAGCTGCGCCTCGCAGTTCGAGACACGGATCGCATTCGCGAAGGCAGTCGCGATCAGCTCGTCGGCACGCGCTGCCCCGACCGCTCCCGTCGTGAACATCGCGAAGTCGAGCCACGCTTCGAAGACCCGCAGCTTCGCGGGCCAGTGCTCCACCGCGATCGTGAGATAGGCCTGCGGCGTCAGCTGGGGCTGCTCGAGGAGAAGCGGTATGCAGCGGTCGAGATCGAGCCGTGCGGCGTCGGCGCCGCTCCCTCGCGCTTGAACGCCCCACGACAGGGTGCAGTTCGCGTGCGCCGAGAGTTGAGAGCACACGGCGGTCTGAGAGCGTGCCAGCTCGGCGCGAATCTCGTCGCGCCGCTCGCGGTCGGCGACGAACAGCTCGCGAAACGCACGCCTGCATCCGACCGCGCCATAGGTGCGGTGTGCCTTCAGGGCCTGGATGACCAGGCGGGTGTCGTCGAGTCGATCGTTCGCGAGGTAGGTGGCCGCGAGCGCGTCGAGCAACCAGTCGTAGCTCGCGGCATGGAACTGCAGCCACGCGAGCGCCTCCTTGGCCGCGAGCTGAGACTCGAGCACCGTGACGAGGTCCACGCTCGCCGCCGCGGCGATCGACGTCGTACGTGCGGTCGAGAGTGGAATCAGCGCCGTCGCGAGGGTGAGGTCCGGCGGCGCATCGCACCAGGCGCGCAGGTAGGCGACCGCTTCGTCGCGATCGACACCCCTCGGATCTCGCCGGGCATCGCACAGCGTCGTCCAGTCGGCCTTACTCCCGAACATCGCCGCGAGCTCGCTGCTCGGCGTCAGCTGCGGAGCGCGCGTTAGCGGCCAGCGCCAGTCGGCGGTGGCCGGATCGAGATCGAGCAGATCGAGAGCTGCGGGGAGCGGCTCGATGCCGATCATCGTGGGCGGCGGTCGCCAGTCGTCCGTCGGAGCAACGCCCCTGGGTGCGAGCGAGCGTGGCGAGCCACAACCAACCAGGCAAGCCAGGGCGAGGGCCACGCGCACGTTGCCCCGACACGTGCTGGTGGTCTCAGTTGCGCGCCGGCTGGTCAGCTTCGACCGGGATGCACTCGTAGAACTGCTTGTGCGCCCGCGCCGTGAAGTCATCTGCGATCGCCCGGGCCTCGGCCTCGCTGGCGACCTCGGCGACCACGAACACGTTGCCGTTATCGTCCTGTCGGATCACGCGCCATCGCATGCGGGTTCGATGCCCTCAGGGGGTGGCTTCGTCGCGGATCGCGGACAGCACGGCGTCGGCGCGCGCGGAGACGACCGCGGCGAGCTCCCCGAACCGAGGGCGTGATCGCAGCGGCGCGAGCAGCGGGCAGCGCTCGAACCACATACGGTCCTGCAGCCCGGCGTCGACCGCGAGCTCGACGTAAATCATCGCGGCATCGAGCTCGCCGACATGGACGAGGAGCTCGCACAGGAACTGCGAGTTAGAGGCGCGACGCCGGACGCTGAGCGATCGGAGCAACGCATCGAGCTCCTCGCGAGCTCCCGCCGTGAACTCTCCGGTCTCGTAGACGTGACGGATCGCCTCGAGGTTGCGGCGGACCTCCTCGGGATACTCGGACTCGAAGGGGGCCATCGCCGTCAGCTTGCCCTGCCACAACCGGAGCCGTGCGGTGGCGAACCCGAGCATCCCGCCGTGAACTCGCGCGGAGGAGAGGACGGCGAACGCGGCCGCGTAGTCGTTGTCGCGATAGATGTACGCGCGCGGCAGGTCGGTGTAGTGCGAGCCGCCCGGATCGATCTGCCCCGCGGCCTCGAGGTGCGCGATCGCGTCGTCGAGTCCACCGGCCTCGAGGAGGATCGCGCCGAGCAACGACTGCGCGATCGCGAGGCCCGTCGAGTGGGTGACGGAGCGGCGCAACGCGCGAGCCGCGGTCGCGTGATCGGAGGCGTAGAGGCAGGAGATGCCGAGCGCGAACCAGGCCTCGCCGGAGGTCGGTGCGAGGGCGATGGCGCGCTCCGCGAGCGTTCGCGCGCGTGTCAGCTCGGTGCCGCTGGCGAAGAACGCCGAGCGTGCGACGGCGGTCGCGAGTGTCGACAGGATCGCGGCATCGTCGGGGGCCAGCGCTAGGGCTTGCTCGAGATCGGGGATGATGGCGCCGACGTCGGCGAACCACAGCGCGCGCAGCTTCGCCTTGCTCTCGAGGTAGAGGGCGACCGCATCCGCGCTCGGCGCACCCCGCGGGGGGAGGTCGATCTCGACGGTGAGCGCGCGACCCACGGCACGTGCGACCTCGTCACCCACCGACAACAAGCCCTCCGGTGCGGTGTCGAAGTGATTCGCCCACAGCTGAAAACCATCGGACACGCCGATCGCGCGCGCGGAGATCCGGACCAGCGGGCCACGCTGCCGCATCGATCCCTCGACGACCACATCGACATCGAGCTCGCGGCCGATCTCGCGGACATCGCGGTCGGGTCGAGCCGCCGCACGACTGGCCGTGATCGGCCGGATCCGCAGCGCGCGCGTCATCGTCAGCGCATCGACGATCTCTTCCGACAGTCCGTCGGCGAGCTCGACGAGGGCGCCGGTGGCGTGGAGAGGCAGGAACGCGATCGCGCGCGTGTGCTGCGCGGGAACGATCGGGCGCGACATCACCGGCAGCGTCGGTCGCGAGGCGGGCGACTCGTTCGGATCCACGGCGGCGAGGCGAACGCCGATCGCCGTGGCGTTCGGCGGACGGTCCTTCGGATCGCGCGCGAGGCATGACACCACGAGCTCCGCGAGGGCGTCGGGGATCTCGCGATAGATCCGCGGATCCGGCGGCGCCTTGGTCAGCCGCGCGAGCGCGACCTTGAACGGATCGCTGCCGAGGAACGGCCGGCGCTCCGCGATCATCTCGAACAGGATCGCGCCGAACGCGTAGAAATCGACGGGCGGACCGACGGTGGCCTCGGCGTCGAGCTGCTCCGGCGCCATGTACGCCGGCGTGCCGACGAAGCCCTCACCCGTGCGGCGTGGATCAGCCGTCGCGTGGGCGATGCCGAAATCGGTGATCGCGAGCCGGCCGTCGTGGCCGATCAGGATGTTGTCGGGCTTGAGATCGCGATGCAGCACGCCCGCCGTGTGCGCCGCGGCGATCCCACCGCACGTCGCGCGCGCGATCCGCAGGATCTCGGCGAGCGGCAAGCGCGAACCATCGAGCAGCTGTGCGAGCGACTGGCCGTCGAGATACTCCATCGTCAGGAAGTGATCGCCGGCGTGCTCGCCGAGATCGAAGGTGCGCACGACATGCGAGCTGGTCACCCGGCGCGCGAGCTTCACCTCGGAGCGGAACCGCTCGAGCATACCGGGCGCGTCGACGAGCTCGCGGCGCAGCACCTTGAGCGCGACCACCTCGTCGAGACGACGGTCGCGCACGCGATAGACGCGGCCCATCCCGCCGACCCCGAGCAGGCCGAGCACTTCGTAGCGCTCGGCGATCACGCTCGGCAGGGCCGACGCACTCGACACCTTGGAGGTGCTCGATAGCGTGGCCATCGTGGCCGCGGAACCGATGTCGTCGTCGCTGGTACTCAGGCGACTAGCTTAGCGCGCGTGGACGTACGGCGGCTTCGGGCTGCCGGTCTTCGTGAACACCATCTGGAACAGCTGGCCATCGCGCGCCCGCGCGGCGCCCGCGGCGGCGAGCAGGTAGAACTTCCACATCTGATAGAACTTCCGGTCGTACTTGTGGCTGATCTCCGCGTACGTGCGGTCGAAGTTCTCCATCCACGCCATCAGCGTCGTGTCGTAGTCCTCGCCGATGTTGTGGAGGTCTTCCAGCACGAACATGCCGCTGGTGGCGCGGCCGATCTGCTCGAGCGATGGCGCGACCGCGTTCGGGAAGATGTACTTCTCGATCCACGGCGTGCCGTGGCGGAGCGACTTGTTGTTCGCGATCGTGTGGACGAGCGCGACGCCGTCGTCCTTCAGCCGCGCGTGCACCACCGACATCATGTCGCGGTAGTTCTTGGGCCCGACGTGCTCCATCATGCCGATCGAGATCACGCGATCGAACGTGCCCTGGACGTCGCGGTAGTCGCAGAGGCGGAGCTCGACGTCGAGCTTCTTGCCCTTCGGGCCCCACATCTCGTTGCCGAGCGAGACCTGATCCTTGCTGAGCGTGACGCCGACGACCGAGCAGCCGTACTTCTCGGCGGCCCACGAGGCCATGCCACCCCAGCCGCAGCCGAGGTCGAGCACGCGCATGCCGGGCTGGAGCCCGACCTTGCGGGCCACCAGATCGAGCTTCGCTTCCTGCGCCTCGGTCAGGTTCTTCGCATCCTTGTAGTAGCCGCAGGTGTAGACCATGCGGGGATCGAGCATGCGGGTGTAGAGGTCGTTGCCGATGTCGTAGTGCGCCTCGACCGACGCGCCCGAGCGGGTCTTCGCCTGGAGGTTCAACAGCATCGCCTTGACGGTCAGCGCCTTGAGCCGCCAGCTGCCCTGGATCTTCTGCTTGATGTTCGCGCGGAACAGCTTGTCGATCAGGACGTCGAGCTTCTCGACCTCCCACCAGTCCTCCATGTACGCCTCGCCGAAACCGATCGAGGCGTCGCGCAGGAGGCGCTCGTAGAACCGCGGGTCACGGACCTTGATGTCCCACTCGCGCTTGCCGTCGCAGTTGACGTCCGCGTGCGCGAACAGCTCGCGAACGATCGCTTCCGCGTCCCCCTTGCGGGTGGGGATCGTGGGGAGTGCCGGCATGAACCTCTGGAAGAGGTTCGATGACGACTTCTGGGGAGGGGGTTCGTGCAGCATGTGCGGTTCTGTCGCACTAATGGCTCCCAGGCTCAAGCAAAACCTGCGTTTTCCGAATTGGGTTCGGCTACCATCCAGCCGTGCGCATGGCCCTTCTGCTGCTCCTGACAGCAGGTTGCCGCCAATTGCTGGGGTTCGAGAGCCCGACGGTGGCCGGCAGCGACGGGCCGCCGGTCGACACGGTCGATACGCCGATCACGTGCACGAACCCCGAGCAGAGGTGTCCGGCGGAGGCCCCGATCTGCGCGGAGGGCATCTGCGTGGAGTGTCTCGCGACGGAGCTCGCCCTGTGTGCCGCCGAGCAACCGGTGTGCGGCAGTGATCTCCACTGCCGCGCCTGCGCGAGCCACGACGAGTGCGTCTCCGAGGTCTGCTTGATCAGCGGTGCGTGTGCAGACGAGATGCAGGTCGCGTATGTCGCGGCGGGATCCACTGGCACCTGCACGAAGCAGAGCCCGTGTGCGCGCGTCGCGCTCGGCATGCAGACCGGCAAGCCGATCCTCAAGGTCACCGGCACGGTCACCGACACGATCAGCACGAACCTCGCCCGCACCGTCGACGTCTACGGGGATCCAGGCGCGGTGATCACGCGCACGAACAACGGGCCGATCGTCGATACCAGCAGCAGCGGCACCGTCACGCTGCACGACATCGCGATCTCCGGCGGTACGAGCACGAACGGCGTCGGCATTCGCGGCACGTCGGGCGTGCTGGTCCTCGATCGCGTCCGCGTGATCGCCAACCAGGGACTCGGCCTCGATCTCCGCGGTCAGGAGGTCGTGATCTCGCGCTCGATCCTCGCAGGCAACCTCGGTGGAGGAGGCCGCATCGAGAACACGAAGTTCGCGATCTCGAACACCTTGATCGTGCAGAACGGCAGCACGACCACCTCGATCGGCGGCCTCCGGCTCAAGGCCGATGCCGGCAGCACGCTCGAGCTCACCACCATCGCCAACAACACCGCCGACCTCAACTTCGGCAACGGTAGCGGCCTCGATTGCGAAGGTTCCTTCGAGGCGCACAGCAGCATCGTCACCGACAACACGCTCGGTGGGAACTGCGCGTTCCTCGCCAGTCTGTTCGACATCGCGACGCCAGGGACCGGCAATCGCGTCGGCGATCCAACGTTCCTGAACACCGACGACACCGGGAGCGCCGACTTCTACCGGTTGGGCGCCGGTAGCGCTGCGCTCGACGGTGCCCTCAGCACGATCGTGGTCGACATCGATGGCCAGCCGCGCCTGACCGGCGCCTCCGACATGGGCGCGGACGAGCGTCCCTGATCAGGGCGCGCGGCCGTTCGTACCTGACGACAACTGGTCGACCAGGGCCTTGAGCGGCGTGTTGCCGAACATCCGCGACAGCGTGTCTCCGAGCGACTCGCCCTCGATGATCTTCTGCGTGTTCCACGCCTCCGCGACCTTGACCAGCGTGTCGTGACGGCCGAGCTGGACGAGCGCCTCGCTGAAGTTGCCGCTCGCGGCCTGGAACCGCTGGACGGCGGTCTCGGCCTCGGCGCGCAGGAGCTCGATCTTCTTGTCCTGCTCGATCGCGAAGAAGCCGAGCTCCTGCTCGCGCTCGCGCTTGACCCGCTCGATCCGCGCGGTGGTCTTGAACGCATCGATCTCGGTCTCGACCTCGACCTGCTTCTTGCGCTCGCCGGTCTCGCGCAGCGTGTTCGCGATCCGGGCGAGGGCGGTGGCCAGCTCGCTGGTCGCGAGCTCGCGTGCAAGCTCGTCGTTGCGTAGCTTGGTCAACGCCTTGACCTCGGCCGTGTCACGGGCGATCTGCTCGCGCTGCTTGGTCACGCCGAGCTCGCGGCTCAGCGTCGACAGCTCGATGTTGCTGCGCACCACGTCGTGCTGCGCCTGCTCGAGCAAGCCGCGGATCTTGTCGTCGACGAGCGCGACGCTGATCACGTCGACATCGACGATCCGCATGCCGTTCGAGAAGCCCATGCCGCGGCGCGCACCGATCTGTCGGGACTCGGGTCCCGAACCCTCTCGGGACTCGGGTCCCGAACCCTTCGGACCCAGCACGAGATCGCGGATCCGTCCCGTCGACGACGCATAGAAGGCCTCGATCGACAGCATGCGAACCTCGCCCTTGAGCACGGACTTGACGTGATCGCAGAGGAGCTTGATGTAGTTCTCGACGGTGAACCACTTCTGCGAGTCACCCTCGAAGTCGACGCGATACGACAGCTGGATCCGGACGCCGACGTGATCGAGCGTCTCGACCATGACGACGTCGCTGACCTGGTTGTTCTCGACCCGCAGATACGGCGTGTCGAGCGTGCGCACCGTGGTCTTCGGCGTGCCGGTCGACAGCGACAGGATCTCGAGACCCTCGTCGTAGTCGAGGAGCACCGTCGTCGGGCCCGCCTCGACGCGACGACGGCCGGTCTTCGACGTCACGAGCACGGCGTAGCCGGTCCACACGTTGATCGTGGGGGCGCCCTGGAACTTGGTGTCGAGCGTGACCGTGCGCGGCTGGGTGTACGTGGACGCGCGCGAGAACTCGTCAGCGACCAGCGCCTGCTCGCCCGACACGCGCGACGACTCCATCGCGATGTTGGCGGGCTTCGCGATCCGCTTACCGGCACGCTCGACGTCTCCTTCCGACAGCGCGCCGGCACGCGTCGTCGGGACCGTGTGGATGATCGAGCGCAGGCTCTGGTTGTAGGCGAGGGCCTCGGCGTTCCCCGGGTACCACAGCGCGCTCTCTCGATCGCCGAGGGCACGACGCACGATCACCTCGTGGCGCGGATCCGGCAGCAACATCGCCGGGCCACGCACGGTGCGGATCTCACCCGTCAGCCGGTTCATCACGTAGCGGGCTTCACCCGCCGGGATCGCCGTCGCGAAGTGCTTCGCCTTGCCGTCGTACTTGATCGCGGAGTGCTCCTCGCGCGGAAAATAGATCGCGGTGTCCTTGCCGGTGATGAACAGCTCGTCGCCCGCCTGGTGCGCGACGCCGTGGTCGATGTAGTCCGCGATCACCTTGATGTGGAGGCCCTGGATCTCGTTGAGCTCGACGGCGCGGAACTTCTTGCTCGGCTTGCCGTGGTCGTCACGCGCCTCGACGAACCGCTCGGTGGGGAGCGGGAACACGACCTGCGGGCCGATCTCGTAGCGCTTCTTGCCATTCTCGTCGACCAGGATCGCGTACTCCAGCCGCTCGAGGGTCAACGCCTCGCGGTTGTAGCTTTCGCCGTCCTTGACGACCTCGATGCCGGTCGGCGGGATGTAGAACGACACCTCGGTGCCGCGAATGATCAGCTGCTTGCCGACCGTCAGATCGGGAGGCACCGCGATCGTCGGCGACGACGTGGTGGGCTCGCCGTTCGCCGGCTTGACCACGGCCTTGCTCCAGTTCTTGCGTGCCTCGTCCTCGTTGTAGACGCGGACGAGCAAGTACTGGTTCGAGCGCAGGTGATGGCCCTCGATCACGTCGGCGGCCTGACCCGGCCACAGCGCGAACGTCGCCGGACCGGGGACAATGATCGCGCGACCGATCTCGAGCTCGGCGCTCGGCTGTGCGCTGCCCTCGTCGGGATGCTTGTTCGCCTTCGCCGGGTTGCGAAGGATCACGTACGAGCCCTCGGGTGCGATGGGCGAGATGCGCATCGCGTCCTCGAGGGAGGTCGAGTTGCGGAACGTGTTCGACTTGTCGTCGTACACGACCGGGCGCTCCTGCGCCGTCGGGTTGATCACCGTCGGACCTGAATAGGTCTTCACGACGCCCTTGGTGACGTCCTGCATATAGGCGTAGCTGCCGGGCGGCAGCACGAGGTCTCGCTTCACGACTTCAGACATGACTGCCTCCTTCTTCACGAGCTGCTTCATCACAGCCTCCTCAACGACAAAACCCGCCACTCGCGCCGGATCCGGAAAGATCGCGACAAGCGAGAGCGGGGGTGGATAGCACTCCTATCCCTTCACGCAAACGATCTGCTTCAGCGTGTAGACGATATCGACGAGGTCAGCCTGCGCTGCCATCACGTCATCGATCGCCTTGTACGCGCCCGGGGTCTCGTCGATCACGTCGACGTCCTTGCGGCACTCGACCCCAGCCGTCGCTGCTGCGTGGTCAGCGAGCGTGAACACCTTCTTGGCCTTCGTCCGGCTCATCGCGCGTCCCGCTCCGTGCGAGCACGAGTGGAACGACTCTGCACAACCCTTACCGCGCACGATGAACGACTTCGCGCCCATCGAGCCCGGGATGATGCCGAGCTCACCCGCCCGTGCACGCACCGCGCCCTTGCGGGTCACGATCACGTTCTCG
>JANNBP010000143.1:0-25709 GCA_031385555.1 Deltaproteobacteria bacterium
ACGATTCGCGAGATAGATGTTCCGCGGCCGCAGATCGCGATGGACGTAGCCGATCGCGTGCGCCTCCATCAGCGCCTCGCCGACCTGGATCAAGATGTCCGCGGCGCGCTCGACGGAGAGCTGCTTGTCGCGCGCGAGCACCGTATCGAGCGTCTCGCCCTCGAGCATCTCCATCGCGAGGTACAGCCGGCCATCCGGCGTGCGCCCGAAGTCGTGGATCTCGACGATGTGCTCGTTGTCGATCTCCGCCACCGTCGTGGCCTCGCGACGGAACCGCTCCACCGCGAGGTCGTCGCGCGACAGCTCGTCGTGGAGGATCTTGATCGCGACCTTGCGCCGGAGCGTGATGTGCTCGGCGCGATAGATGGTCCCGGATCCGCCCTGCCCGATGATGTCGAGGACCTGGAAGCGGTCGCCGAGGAGCTTGCCGATCAACGCATCGCGTCCATCTCTCCCTGCATCTCGAGCCTTCGGCGTTCCGCAGTTCGGGCAGAACAGCGCCGTCTCCACGTACGCGTGCTGGCAACTGGTGCAGGTCAACGAGGTCATCTCATGGGCGGGCATGGGCTGCTCTGACGGACAGCCTGGAGTTCCCGAATAGTAGCGCGGTATTCAAGGTGCGCTGCTGGCAGGTTTTAACCGCCGGACGATTTCAGCTTGATCAACATCTCGGTCAGTTCGACCTCGGTGATGACACCCTTTGCCACCAGGAGCTGCACGAGCGCGCGGTACTGGAGGTCGGGGTCATCGGGAGCCTGGAGCATCGACAGCGGAATCTGCGCGGTCACCGAGATCTCGGATTCCACGTAGCTCGGCCCCTCGGAGTCCTTGCCTCTTGCTGTGACGAACGACATGACCTTGGTGTTGCCCACGCGCTTCACGGCGGTGCTGAATTGTCGGTAGCCCTTGTCGACCAGCTCCTCGATCGCGGAGAGCGGGAGCGCCGAGACGTCGATCTCGCAGTTGCTGAGGTTCTCGATCTCGGCGACCGCAGTCGTATCCGTGGGATCGGCCATCGCGAGGCGCATGACCTTGGTCGTGCCCTCGATGCTGAGGGAGAGCGGCAGCACGCGGAGACGTGCGCAGACATCGCGGGCGAGCGAGCGGAGGGCGTCGGGATCGATCTGGATCTCGCCCGGGTCGATCACCGGGACGCGGGTCTGTTTGGCGAAGGCGGTGACCAGGGCGAGCTCGTCGACGCCCAAATCACGAACCAGCGTGACGACCAGCGGCTGCCGCTTTTCGTCCGCGATCTTGGCCGCTTTCGCGATGCTGGCCTTGGTGGCCAGGCCGGCGTCGATCGCGATCTCTGCGAGCGTTTTAGGCAACCAGCATCCTTCGCGTGCACCCGAGAAGATTCGAACCTCTGACCTTTGGCTCCGGAGGCCAACGCTCTATCCAGCTGAGCTACGGGTGCGTAGGGGCCTTGTTTACCTGCGTCCGCCCTCGGAAACAAGCCGTCAGACAGGTGGTGTAGAAGGGCGGAATGGCGATCGACTATGTGCTCGCAGCCGGTTGCGACCCGCAGCGCACGCTGGGTGTCGAACGGCTGGTCGCACTCCACCGCACCCGGATCCTGGCCCGCTCGGCCATCGCCCACATGAAAGAGGACGGCGAGGACCGCGATCCGTCGGAGGTCGAGGTCCAGCTGACCATGCGCAAGCCCGACGGAGACTCGGCCCGCGGGGTCACCCTCCAAGACCTGCTGGACGAGTCTAGGCCCCTCGACGAGGTCACCCCCGGCTGCGCCACCTGCCCTGCCGCGCTGCCTCGCGAGCTGGCCTGCCACCGGCGGATTCGCTACCCGATCCCGGATCATGTCGAGGAGTGGCTGATGGGCCGGTTCCCCAAGAACCTCCAGTGCACCGCGGGCGTGTTGCTCGCGCGCGGCATCGAGGAGTTCAAGTGGGACGGCGAGCCCACGCGCCGGTTGCGCGCCGCGGGCACCACGTACTTCGAGTCTCGTGCGCCCTACGGCGTGCGCTGGGAGGGCGAGACCGGGGTCCTCGAGATCTCGAGCGATCAGGTGTTCCAGATGATGTTCATGGTCGGCCACATCTCGCCGACGCACGGGATGATGCTCGCGCTGTTCACCGGCGTGATCCCGCACGACGTGTCGTTGTTCGACCTCAAGGACAAGGCGGGTCGCGACCAGGCGCTCGCCGCCGCGAACGTCCCCAGCGAGCCCGATCCAGATATCGAGCAGATGGCGGCGTTCCTCCGCATGCTCGCCACCGCCGCGCGACTCGAGCAGACGATCCTCGTCGACGGATAGTATCCGGATGTCCGGTTGCCGGACACGGCGTCCGGAAATCAGCCGGACACGGACAACGCGCGCGTGTGATCTCGCAGAGATCGCGAGGCACGGGACTTGATAACTCCGGTGCTACGATGGCTGCGATGACTTCGAGACCCGACGTATCGAGATTCGATCAACGGGTCGTGCTCTGGGGCAAGTCCTGGGCGGATTACGACGCTCAACTTGCAGTTCGAGGACTCGAAGGCCGCCGCCCCAAGCTGGCCTATCTCGAAGGAGCCCTCGAGCTGATGTCACCGTCGACGGATCACGAACGCATCAAGTGGCACGTGGGTCGCGTGCTCGAAGCCTACTGTCTCGTCACGAAAACCCGAATGACTGGCAGAGGCGAGTGGACTCTTCGTGATGAAACGAAGAAGGCGGGCGCCGAACCCGACGAGTGTTACTTCTTCGGCGACGACTTCGATCGACCACGACCCGATCTGGTGATCGAAGTGGTGTGGACGCACGGCGGGATCGAGAAGCTCGAGATCTATCGTCGACTCGGGATCCGAGAGGTCTGGTTCTGGGACGACGACGAAATCGCCGTTCACGTGCGCGGTAACGACGGCTACGACATACAGCGCCGCAGCATGTTCGTGCCCGATCTCGATCTCGGCGAAGTTTGCAGGATCGCGAACGGCCCGACCCCTTCGGTGCAAGAGCTCCACGACGAAGTGCGAGCTCGCTTGATCGCGCGCTAACGCGGGATTCCCCGGCTCGACGACTCGCCACCCGGCATCGCCAGTCCGTTCGTCGGATCGATACGAGCGGACGTTGCTTTACGGTCGCGCACACCACGGGAAACACCCGAGTTAGCTCGTCGCGTGCGATGTGAGCGAAGCGACTCTTACCAGGCGCTCGTCGTGAGCATTCTCCATCTCGAGGACCTCGTCGTCGCCGAGCAGGGTCGGCGGGCCGCTTGCCGCGCGGCTGATTTGCGCCCCGCGCTCCAGAGGCTTACCGTCGCCGCATGGGTCGCAAGGAAGACGCACTCGAGTACCACCGCCGAGGCCGTAAAGGAAAACTCGAGGTCGTTCCGACCAAGCCACTGGTCAGCCAGATGGACTTGTCGCTCGCCTACACGCCGGGGGTCGCCGAGCCATGTCTCGCGATCGCGGCCGACGAAGACATGAGCTGGGAGTACACGGCTCGCAGCAACCTGGTCGCGGTGATCTCGAACGGCACCGCCGTGCTCGGGCTCGGCGATATCGGCGCGGCCGCCAGCAAGCCGGTGATGGAGGGCAAGGCGTGCCTGTTCAAGAAGTTCGCCGACATCGACGTGTTCGATCTCGAGGTGAACGAGAAGGACGTCGACAAGTTCTGCGACCTCGTCGCGGCGCTCGAGCCCACCTTCGGCGGCATCAACCTCGAGGACATCTCGGCACCGGCGTGCTTCGAGATCGAGGAGCGGCTCCGCAAGCGGATGCGGATCCCGGTGTTCCACGATGACCAGCACGGCACCGCGATCATCACGGGCGCCGGGTTGATCAACGCAGCGGAGCTCGCCGGCAAGCAGCTCGAGGACATCAAGCTCGTGGTCAGCGGCGCCGGTGCCGGGGCGATCGCGTGCGTCGAGTTCTTCATCACGCTCGGCCTGCGGCGAGAGCACTGCCTGCTCGTCGATTCGAAGGGCTTGATCCACCAGGGCCGGACGGATCTCAACCGTCAGAAAGCGGCGTTCGCAGTGCCGGATGACGGGCGTCGCACGCTGGCCGACGCGCTGCGGGGCGCCGACATGTTCATGGGTCTGTCGGTCGCGAACACGGTGCAGCCCGAGTGGCTGAAGACGATGAACGAGCGCCCGATCATCTTCGCGCTCGCGAACCCCGACCCGGAGATCAGCTATCCGCTCGCGATCGAGGCGCGGCCCGACGCGATCGTGGCGACCGGGCGCAGCGACTTCCCGAACCAGGTCAACAACGTCCTCGGCTTCCCGTACATCTTCCGCGGCGCGCTCGATTGCCGCGCCACCACGATCAGCGAGGCGATGAAGCTCGCCGCCGCCCGCGCCCTCGCGGAGCTGACGCGCGAGCCGGTGCCCGAGAGCGTCGTCATGGCCTACGGCGGGAAGGCGCTGCGCATGGGCCACGACTACTTCATCCCGAAGCCGTTCGATCCACGCGTGCTGTGGTGGGTCGCCCCGGCCGTGGCGCAGGCCGCGATGGAGAGCGGCGTCGCGCGCATCAAGTTCGACATCGGCGAGTACCGCGAGAAGCTGATGTCGAAGGGCAGCAACGCCGCGTACTCGATCATGCGGACGATCAGCAAGGAGGCGCAGCGCGACCCGAAGCGGATCGTGTTCCCGCACGCGGCGAGCCCGCGGCTCCTGCGCGCGATCCAGCAGATCGTCGACGAGGAGATCGCGAAGCCGATCCTGCTCGGGCGCGCCAACGAGATCGAGGAGATGTGTCAGGAGATGCAGCTCGATCTGCTGTCGCGCGTCACGATCATCGATCCGCGCACCGACCATCACGCGAAGTACACCGACCGGTTGTACGAGATGCGGGCCCGCAAGGGCCTGACCCAGGAGGCCGCGCGCGCGCTGCTCCAGAAGAGCGACTACTACGGCGCGATCATGGTGGACCGCGGCGATGCCGACGGCATGGTCACCGGCCTGCGCCTCAACTATCCCGAGACGGTGAGACCGGTGCTCGAGATCTTCGGCCTGTCGCCGGGCGCGAAGGTCGCGGTCGGCATGTACATGATGGTGCTGCAGAACGCGGTGAAGTTCTTCGGCGACACGGTCTTCAACATCTTCCCCGACGCCGAGACGCTCGCCGACATCACGGTGCAGATGGCCGATGCGGTGCAGGGCTTCGGCATCACGCCGCGCGTCGCGATGATCTCGTACTCGAACTTCGGCTCGGTGCGGCACCCCGACGTCACGCGGATCCACAAGACGATCGAGATCGTGCGCGCGCGCAGGCCGCAGCTCGAGATCGACGGCGAGATGCAGCCCGAGATGGCGCTCGACGGTGACGCCCGCCAGAAGGCGTATGGCTTCTCGCGGCTGACGCGCAGCGCGAACACGCTGGTGTTCAGCTCGCTGGCCTCGGGCAACGCCGCGTATCAGATCGCGAAGACGCTCGGCGGCGCCTCGGCAGTGGGGCCGATCGTGCTCGGCGTCGGCAAGCCGGTCGCGGCGATGCAGAACGCGGCCACCGTCGAGGAGATCGTCAACATGACGTCGCACGTCGTCCTGCAGGCGCAGCAACAACAACTGCAACAGCAGAAGCGCGCCTGAACGCTGCGCGCCGAGTAACGGTGCGCGCCGACGACAACACTGTCGCGAGCTCTTCCTAGGCCCCTCGCAGCGAAACCTTCGGGCTCGACACTACGACCCTGGCGATCGATCGGATCGATCTCGTGACCGAAGGTGCATCTCCCTGCGGGATCCACCGTTGGACGCGCAGCGGACTCGTGCTTGCACGACGCACCACCGTCGCCTCCCGGCGGCGAAGGAGACGCCAGTGCATCACCATCGAATTCTTTTCACAGCCTTCGCGGTCCTCGGCGCCGCGTGTGGCGACAACGACGGCATCGACACCGGTGAGGAAGGACCACCGAACGCCGGCGTCAATCAGCATCCTCACGACACCGGCGACGCGGGTGACGGGCAAGCGGTGTTTCGCTTCGAGACGTTCGGCAACGAGAATTTCTGGACCGACGTCGTCCAGCTGCCACAGGGCATCGTCGCCGAGAGAATCACGCCGATCATGGCGCTCCAGGCTGGCTACAGCGTGAACATCGACGCGCTCGATCCGGCGACTCAGGACGCGATCGGCGCCGAGCTCGCCACCGATCTATCGCCTGCGAATGCGCCGCTCCTCAACTCCGCCAATACGACGATTGCTCTGATCAACGCGAACGCGGTGATCGGCGTGGTCGCCGTGGACAGCAACAACGACGGCGTCGTCGACGTCACCGCTGGCGACAAGGTCGGCGTGGCCTGCGCCTTCTGCCACGCGATCACCGATGGCTCGGTGTTCGCGATGCCGACGGGCGGCTCGATCGGTCACGAGATCGATGGCCCGACGCCGCACAATCTCGATGTCGGCCTGACGTTTGCGATCGCCGCGAACTCGCGTGGGCTCTATCCGATCGCGCAGCTCGCCCTCGATGCGAACGGCGGCGCCACGATCGGTCGCGCCCCGACCGGCCTCACCGAGCTGTCGAGCGAGGCCGACTTCGATGCCTACTTCGGCAACCCCGACTTCTATCCGATCGGCATGTTCGACGATCAGCCCGATGGCAACGGCGCTCCGATGCACATCACGCCGATGTTTCGATCCGATCTATCCGCGCCGTATGGCAGCGAGGGCGCGATCAGCAAGCTCGATAACTTCAGCAACCTCGTCTACACGGTGCTGTTCGATCTCCGCAACCTCGACACCGAGGGTGGCCGCGCGTTCATGACCACGCTCGGCGGCGCGGCAGGTGTCGAGATCGTCGACGACTACGCGTTGATTCTCGCCGACACCGGGGTTCCGACCCGCGGTGACATCACCGTTGCTTCGACGGGTATGCCCGGCACCGAGCCGACGCCGATCGGCATCCGCGTCGACGACACGGCACTGCTCGACCTCAGCGCGTACTTGGACGGTCTCGAAGCTCCGCGCGGCGTGTTCGCCGATCGCAACGCTGTGGAGCGCGGTCGCACGGTCTTCCGCGAGCAGTGCACGTCGTGCCACAACGTCGAGCAGGGCAAGTTCGTGCCGTCGATGATCATCCCGATGGCAGACATCTTCCCCGGAGATAACCCGGTGGTCCTCGCGCAGCGCATGTCGCCGCTCAATCCGGCCCTCGATACCCAGGACAGCATCTTCGACGACAAGATGGTGATCGTGAACGCGTCGCTGCGCGGCGACATCCGCGGCATCGCGCTGCCGCTGCTGCTCGATCTCGACCGCAAGCCGGTGTTCCTGCATGACAACTCCGTGCCGACGCTCGAGGATCTGTTCGATGCGAATCGCGGCGCACTCGCCCCGCATCCGTTCTATCTGGACGGTCAGGACCAGGCCGACGTGATCGCGCTGTTGCGATCCTTCTCCGCAAACTGATCGTGTAACAGTCGGCGGGTGAACCTCCCGCTCGGTCTCGCCGCGGTCGTCGCGTTCATCGTGAGCCGAGCTAGGTCGGGTGTTGATTGCCAGACTGTTCGGCTACCCGCCCGAGCGCCACGCGATCATGAAGCTGCCCGGGATCCGCGGCACGACGGGCTTCCGACTGATGCTGATCCTCGCGGGTCCAATCATGGTCACCTGACCGCCGCCAACCTCGCATTCACGTTGTTGCGTTGCCGGTGTGCCTGCGCCGCTGGTCCGCCGTCAACGCAGTTGCGAGTCGAACAAGTCATCGAGCTCCTCCTGAGTCAGACCCGAACCCGTCTCGCGCGGCACCACGACCGGCAGGGCGGTCTCGACCATGACGCCCCACGCGCGAACCGTGTCGGCCAGGCTCCCGCATTCACCGACGAGCGTCAGCTTCGACAGCCGGCGCAACCACGCAGCGCGGTCGAGAAGCGTGCGTAGCCCGTCGACAGAGACCTCGAGCTTGAGGTGGGTGACGGCAGGAAACACCGTGGCTCCGTCGACGAGCGACTCGATCCGTTGCTCGTGACCACCGTATCCCCTCGAGATCTCGAGATCGCACCACGGCACCGGGACGCCGTGCTCGATCAGCGCGGCGGCCTCGTCGATCCTGATCGCGACCCGCCGCAGATGCCGCATCGCCGGATCGTGGATGAACGACAACGCACGCCTCCGGATCTCGCGCCCGCGGCGGCGATCCAGGTGTCCCGTGCCGGCGAACTGGCCGAGGTCGAGGGTGTGGACCGTCGCCCACTCCACGGCACCGGTCGCATCCTGCCACGCCGTCTTGGTATGCGCGCTCAGCCTGCCGCGTGCGATGAAGCCCCGCTCGAACGTCACGGACTTGACCGACAGCAGCTTCCAGATCGCGGGCGCGCACATCGCAGCCGGTTTGCGTAACAGCGTCTTGATCCGCCGCTCGCTGGCCGTGGTCGGTGGTGCGAGCTGGAGTGCGATCAGCTCGCCCCGCGGATCGCCGGCAAGCTGGAGCGCATCGGCGAGCACGACGCGGGGCGCATCGTCGTCGGGCGCGGCGTACACCGCAGCGAACAACGCGTCGAGGATCCCCGAAGCGCTCGCACGCTGTTTGCCGCGAGCCGGTGGGGTCCGCTTCGCCACGCGCCAAGATATCCCGCGAAGTCAGGTTCGTACCAAGGACGATGACGCGAGCCACGCCGTGCCAGCACCACGAGGCTTGGCAACCCGCTTGAATCGCTCGGTCCGAGGCGATTCGCATCGCATCGGGGGCCCCGCGTTCGCGGCGATCGCGTTTACGATACCGGTTCGATGAACGTCCCGATCGGCATTGCGGCGGTGGTCGCGTTCCTCGTGATCGCCGAGCTCGGCCGCGTGCTGGTCGCGAAGCTGTTCAGCTATCCCCCCGAGCGCCACGCGATCCCGATCATGAAGTTGCCCGGGATCCGCGGCACGACAGGCTTCCGGTTGATGCTGATCCTCGCCGGTCCGGTCACGGTCTACCTGGCCGTCGCCGGGCTCGCGTTCGCCTTCTTTCGCTGCAACGGCACGGTGTCGCCGGAGGGTGCGACGCACGTCGAGCAGGTGATGAAGGAGTTCGATGCGGCGGGCAAGCTCGAGCCGAACGACACGATCGTCGACGTCGACGGCACGGTGTTCCCCGGGGGCGCCTCGGCGTTGAGCGCGCTGGTCAACGCGAAGGCCGGCGCGCCGGTGATCGTGACGATCGATCGAGCCGGCGCGAAGCAGAGCTATACGGTGAAGCCGACGCAGCGCGAGGGTCGCTGGCTCCTCGGCGTCCAGCTCACCGCGAAGCGGGAGTACAGCACCGTCGGCTCGCTGAAGGAGGGCCTGTTCTATCCGACGAACCAGGCGGCACGTACCGGCCAGGGCCTGATCGAGATCTTCAAGCGCACCGCGGAGGTCGATCCCGGCGGGCCGTTCCGGATCGTCTCGGAGGTTCGCTCCGCCTCCGACGGCACGACGACGGGTCAGCTCGTGCTGCAGACCGGGATGGTGTTCGGGACCTGGACGCTGCTCCTGCTCGTGCTGTTCGATCTCGGACGAGCGTTGTTCCTGATTCTATTTCGCAGCTAGCCGCGGCATAGACTGTAGCGATGGCCAGGCTCGACGATCCAGATCTCCTGCGGGCTGCCTCGAAGGCCCTCGACGAGCTGACCCGGCGCGATCGCGACACGCTCGACCAAGCGGTCCTCGACCACAAGCCGATCGAGGAGATCGCGCGCGCGAGCCTGATCTCGATCGAGCGCGCCGCGTTCTGGATGGACCATGCGCGCACCCAGTTTCGCGAGAAGCTAGCCGCGCAGCTCGCCCACCTCGGTGAGGTCGAGCTGTCCCCGACCGAGGACCTCGACTTGCTCGCCGCGGCCCTCCGCGAGAACCGCAAGCCCCGCACGCGGCAGACCGTCGTGATCCCGCGACAGACCGTCGAGATCCCGGTGCTCGATGCGTCGGTGACGTGCCCGAAATGCGGCGCGCACTTTCACGACCACAATCACCAGTTCGCCGCGTACGCGAAGCTCGCCGCCGAGGGTCGCCTCGGACTGATGATCGGGTGCACCGCGTGCAGCCTGTTGTTCGTGCCCTAGCTCCGTCGGCCAACGCGGTGGCCGTCGCTCGATGCGAAGAGCGCCCTGGCCCAGCTCGCGTGTGTCGCTCGGCGTGTGCGACACCTGACGCCAGCTGAATTCACAGCACGCTCGAGCTGCGGTGCGTGCCGCGTCTTGCACGAGCGCGTCGTGTGCTGCATCGCCGCGACCGTGGTGAGGCGCAGAAACACCGACCCTGCGTCTGATCTTCCCGGCGCACGTCCATCATCCGACAGACAGCACCCCCAAGATCTCGCCAATACCTCACCAGTATCCGACGAAACCCGCGGGTTGGTTCCGCCCACTAGGTGCTGGTGATATCGACAAGCATGCCTTTGGTTCGTCCATGGATTGCGCTTGCGTGCGCGTGTCTCGTCGCGTCCGCTTGTACGGGTGACACCGACGACGAGGTGGACCCTTCGCTCGCGGAGACCGAACAAGCCACGACGATCACCAACTTCGCGGCGGGTTCGTTGATCATCCCGATGGACAACAACTTCCAGGACCGCGGCACGCTCCGTGCCTACGGCCTCCTCTACCAGCTGCTGTCGAACGGGGTGAAGGTCTCACTCGCTATCAAGGAGGCGAAGGTCGCGACCGACGCCGACGTCACGGTCACGAGTGGAATCACCAACCGTGAGACCAACACGGCAATCGCCGGCCCGGTGTCGTACTTCTCTGGCCCGTTCGTGATCGCCGCGACGGACCGCGCTGTGGCGTTGCCCGTGATCGATGCATGGCTGGCGACCGACACGGTCACGGTCGTGCACGACATCGGCTCGGCGTTTACCGTGCCGGTTAGCAAGTCCTTGACCTCGGCCCCGCGGATCGCGGTGTTCAACGACGGCAACCAGGACATCGCCTACAGCTACCTGAATGCGGCGGGCATCCCAGACAGTGTCAACGCCGTGTGGGCGGACTCGTCGGTGGACGTCCTGAGCGAGGCCCAGATCAGCGGCGCGACGACGACCAACCACGCCGACGGCGGCCTGTTGAACGCGGATGGAACGCCCAAGTACTGCCACGTGATGTCGATGCACTACAACCCCACCGCCGCCACCCCCGAGGTCGTGGAGGAGGTTCGATCCTGGCTCGCGTTCCCGAGCAACCACGCGATGATGGAGTGCCACGCGACGGAGGCGTTCGAGGATCAGGGGCACTACCTGACGACGAATGGCATCGACAACAGCGGCACCGCGAATCCCGTCGAGAACCTCGCCCCTGACGACCCCTTCAATCAGTTCTCCGGAACGATCACGAGCGTGGGCGGTTCGGTCGCGTCGATCGTGCTCGCCAACGGGTCCACCTTGAAGTCGAACGTCAAGACGTTGCTCCATCAAAACGGGTCCGCGCCGGGCATCGACATCCTCTGGATGAGCGGAACCCTCGACGGAGATCCCGCCAAAGGCCGGATCACCTACCTGGGCGGTCACGAGTACACGACCAACGTCCCGATCTCGAACAACCCGCAGACGAATGGCACGCGCCTCGTGCTCAACAGCCTCTTCATGTCTGGTTGCGCGGACTTCACGGCGCCGCAACCAGCCGTCACCCTCACCAAGACGGCCCCGGCGACAACCGGGGGTAACTCGATCACGTTCACCCTCGCATTCGCGAACACCGGGACGGCGACCGCCACGAACGTGACCTTGACCGACCCGGTCCCGACGAATACCACGTTCACCTCGGCCACCGGCGGCGGCACGTTGGTCGGCTCGAACGTGGTGTGGAACCTGGGTTCACTCGCGCCGGGCGCCTCGGGTTCGGTGACGTTCACGGTCTCGATCAGCGTCAACGCCACGATCTCCAACACGGCGACGTTGACCTTCACGCCTCCCACGACGACCACCAAGAAGAAGGTCACCAGCAACACCACCCAGACCGTTCGCAACAACAACGCGGCCGATCTCGCGATCACGATGACCGAGGCGCCCGATCCCGTGAACGCGTCCAGCGCCCTGACCTACACGCTGAATGTCTCCAACAACGGTCCCCTGACCGCGAACAACCTGACGGTGACCGACACCCTGCCAGCGGGCGTCACGTTCGTTGCGGTGAGCGGGACCGGCTGGAGCTGCAGCGCCGCCGGCCAGGTGGTCACCTGCACACGAACGACCCTCGCCGTCGGCGCCGCTCCTCCGATCACGATCAACGCGACGGCACCGGCGGCGGGCGGGACGATCGTCAACATCGCGACGGTCGAGGCGACGAGCCCGACCGACTTCAACACCGCGAACAACACCGCGACGAGCTCGACGGTCGTCACTGCCCGGGGTGACCTCGCCATCACGATCGACGACGCGCCCGACCCGGTGGTGGTCGGTGGAACCTTGACCTACACCATGACGGTGAGCAACGGAGGACCGAGCGACGCGACCTCCGTCGTCGCCACCTTCACCGCTCCCGCAGGCACCACCGTGACGAGTGCGTCCGGTGCGGGATGGACCTGCGGGGTCGTCGGCCAGGTGGTCACCTGCACGCGCGCGGTCCTGGCTGCGGCTGGGGCGGCGCCGTTCACCGTCGTCGTGACCGCACCGACGGCCCCCACCACCCTCACCTCCACGGCCTCCGTCTCGGCGGCGACCTCCGATCCCGATCCCTCCAATAACACCGCCACCGAGGACACCACGGTCGCGCTCGACCTCGACGGTGATGGGCTCACCGACCCGGAAGATCTCGACGACGACAACGATGGCATCCCGGATGTGGACGAGGCAGCGGTGGACACCGATGGCGACGGCGTCACCGATGATCGCGATCTCGATAGCGACAACGACGGTCTCCCCGACGTGGTCGAGGCTGGTCACGGGCTCGCGGATGCCGACGGCGATGGCCTGGTCGATTGCCCCGGCGGGTTCGGCGTCAACGGGTTCTGTGACGCCGCCGAGACCTCGGCCGACTCCGGTACCGCGAAGCGGGCGCCGATCGACACCGATGGAGATCAGGTCCCCGACTTCCGCGACATCGACTCGGATGACGACAGCATCACGGATCGCGCCGAGAACGGCGCCACCTGCGCCGATGATCCGGAGAACGCGATCTGCGACGGCAACGATGACGACGGCGATGGCTCGCCGTCGTCGGCCGACGCGAAGGTCGGGTTCGGGCTCGGTGGCTACCCACCGCCGCCTGACACAGACGGTGACGGCACGCCGGACTACCAGGATCTCGACAGCGACGGCGACTCGATCTTCGACATCGACGAGGCCAACCACGGCCAGTTCGATGGCAACGACGACGGCAAGCTGGAGGGTCCAGACACGGATGGCGACGGGCTCAAGGACTCGGTCGACGACTCCGATCTCGACGGCACCACCGATGCGACCGACCCCGACCCGGCGACGTTCGGTGGTGGCAGCGGGCCGGTGATCGACACGGACATGGACGGCATGCCCGACTTCCGCGATCTCGATGCGGACGGCGACACCTTGTCTGATCACGACGAGGCCGGTGAAGATCCCGCGAACCCGGTCGACACCGACGGCGACGGCATGCCCGACTTTCAGGATGTCGATTCGGACAACGATGGCGTCGACGATGGCGGGGATAACTGTCTCCTCGTCGTCAATAACGATCAGGTCGATGGCAATGCCGATGGGACTGGCGATGCATGCCAGGACGCCGCCGACGGCTTCGGCATCCGAGGTGGTGGATGCAACACCACCGATGGTGGCGGTGGCGCGTTCGGCCTCGCCTTGGTCGCGCTGGCGCTGGGTCGGCGGCGCCGTCGCCAGAACCACGCGGTGGCAGCCTCGATCGCCATGTTGGTGCTGGTGGTGACGGGCACGCGTCGTGCCGATGCGCAGATGGTCAGCACGGCCTATCCGGCAGAGCGGTTCCAGCTCGCCTCTGATCGCGAGGGGATCCTCGGTGTCGAGTGGGCCGACGTGCGTGGCCACCTCAGCATCGACGGCGCGCTGTGGGTTGGGTACGCGAATGATCCGATCAACGTGTACCGGCTCCGCGACGGGGAGCGCGTGGCCTCGCTGGTCGCCGACCGTGTCGGCGGCGAGCTCGTGGGTTCGTTGAGACTCTATGACCGTCTGGAGCTCGCCCTCGGTGCGCCACTCATCATGTCGCAGTCAGAGAGCGTCCCCGCCGGTGGTGGGTTCATGAATCCGAACGGGGAGCTCAGTGGGGTCGGCCTGGGGGATCTCCGGGTGATGCCCAAGCTCGCCCTGCTCCACCAGGGCCGGCGCTCGCCGATCTCCCTCGCGGTGATGGCAACGATCTCACTGCCGACCTCGACCGCCGATGACTACGGCGGAGATTCCGGAGCCACCTTCGCCCCTGGGTTGATCGCATCCCACGGCCGGGCGCTGGGAATCCGCACCTCGGTCGTCCTCGGTTATCGCGCTCGCAAGCCGGTCCAGGCACTCGACCTCACCGTCGACGACGAGCTGTACCTCCAGGCAGGTGTCGGGTTTCGGTTTCGCAATCGGGTCGAGATCGACGCCACCTTTGACTTCGCCTCGGGCGCCAACGATCTCGGCGGCCCCGCGAATCGCAACCACGCCGAGCTCCGCGGCGGAGTCGCCGGCGACGCGACGCGCAACGTGCGCGTGTTCGGTGCCGTGGGGACTGGGATCGCACAAGGGTTCGGCACGCCGGACTGGAGATTCCTCGCCGGGGTTCGGCTGATGCGTGACGAGCCCGCACTCAAGCACAAGCCCGTCAAGAAGCTCCTCCTCGATAGCGATGGCGATGGACTCACCGATGACGTCGATCGCTGCCCGACGGTGGCCGAGACCAAGAATGCGTATCAGGACGACGACGGCTGCCCCGACGATCCGGATCCGGACAAGGACGGCATCCTCGCGGACGCCGATGCGTGCCCGAAGGAGCCCGAGGACGTCGACAGCTTCGAGGACACCGACGGCTGCCCCGATCCCGATAACGACAAGGACGGCGTCCTCGATCCCGTGGACGAGTGCCCGATGGTCCCCGGCATCCCCGTGATGAAGGGCTGCCCCGATCCAGATCGCGACAACGACACCGTCGTCGATCGGCTCGACAACTGCCCCGACGAGCCCGGTCCGGTCGAGAACCAGGGTTGCAAGCTCAAGCAGCTCGTCAAGATCGTCGAAGGCAAGCTCGAGATCCTCGACATCGTCTACTTCGCGCTCAACCAGGCGGTGATCGAGCGGCGCTCCTACAAGTTGCTCGATGAGGTCGCGCGCGTGATCAACGCTCACCCCGAGATCACGAAGCTGCGCGTCGAGGGTCACACGGACAGCCAGGGCAACGATGACTACAACAAGAAGCTGTCCCAGCGCCGATCCGAGGCGGTGATGGCGTACCTGATCAAGAAGGGGGTCGTGCAGGGGCGGCTCGACGCCAAGGGCTTTGGCGAGGAGGTCCCGAAGGCCTCCAACGAGACCAAGGAAGGCCGGGCGACCAACCGCCGCGTCGAGTTCACGATCATCGGTGGTCTCGGCGTGCAGGTGAAGCCCACGGGTCCCGGCGCCGACACGATGGAGAAGCAGTAGCGTCCTGACTGCGCGAAGACCGGGGGACACGGTTGTTGCGGCGCAAAACCCGTTTCCCTATAGTCTGCCGCGAAATGTCCAAACTTCTGCCCGTGATCGGCGGGCACGAGCCAGGGTTCTGCAAGACCCACCGCACCGACAACTGGAAGAGCGGCCCGGCGATCACGTTCACCGTGTTCAGCCTGTTCGTCGTCTACACGACGTGGGCTGCCTTCCAGGGCAACCACTACTTCGTGGAGCCCTACATCTCACCGTTCTACTCGCCGGTGGTCCACGCGCGCGACCTCGGTCCGGCGGCTACGGAAGCCACCTATGCCGCCCACGGCATGGTGTCGCCCGCGCACGCGTGGTTCGGCTCGTTCCCGTCGTGGTGGCCAGCCTTCATGCCGATGTCGCCCGCGCTGCTGATCCTGATGTTCCCGGGTGGCTTCCGGTTCACTTGCTACTACTACCGCAAGGCGTACTACCGGTCGTTCGCGGGCTCGCCTCCGGGTTGCGCCGTCGGACCGCTCGGCAAGAAGAAGTACTTCGGCGAGACCAAGCTCCTGATCATCCAGAACCTGCATCGCTACTTCCTGTACGCGGCGATCGCCTTCATCTTCCTCCTCGGCAAAGACGCGATCGAGGGCTTCTTCCGCCACGGCAAGTTCGGCATCGGTGTCGGCAGCATCATCCTGACGATCAACGTCTGCTTGATCGCGGGCTACACGTTCGGCTGCCACTCGTTCCGGCACCTGATCGGCGGCCGCAAGGACTACATGTGCAGCTCCGGCGGCGCACCGAACCTGGGCCACAAGGCCTGGAAGGGCGCCACCTGGTTCAACGAGCGCCACATGCAGTTCGCGTGGGCCTCGCTCCTGTGGGTGATGGTCACCGACCTCTACGTGCGCCTGTTGTCGATGGGCGTGATCAAAGACCTGAACACCTGGTGATGCAGTCATGACCCTCGACGTCTCGGAAATTCAAACGATCGAGCACGACGTGCTCGTGATCGGTGCGGGTGGTGCAGGTCTGCGCGCGGCGATCGCGGCGAGCGGGCACCGGCTCTCCACCGGCGTGATCAGCAAGTCGCTGCTCGGCAAGGCCCACACGGTGATGGCCGAGGGCGGCATGGCCGCGGCGATGGGCAACGTCGACGCGCGCGACAACTGGAAGGTCCACTTCCGCGACACCATGCGCGGCGGCAAGTTCCTCAACGTCTGGCGCATGGCCGAGCTCCACGCGAAGCAAGCGCCGGATCGCGTGCGCGAGCTCGAGGAGTGGGGCGCGGTGTTCGACCGCACCAAGGAAGGCCTGATCTCGCAGCGCAACTTCGGCGGCCACCGCTATCCGCGGCTCGCGCACGTCGGGGATCGAACGGGTCTCGAGCTGATCCGCTCGCTGCAGGATCACGGTATCCACCAGGGCATCGACTTCCACATGGAGTGCACCGCCCTCGAGGTGCTGATGGACGGCCCCCGTGGCCGCGTCGCCGGCGTGCTCGCCTACTGGCGCGACACCGGTCGCTTCGTCATCTTCAAGTGCAAGTCCCTCATCTTCGCCACCGGCGGCGGTGGCAAGGCGTGGCTCGTCACCAGCAACTCGTGGGAGTACACGGGCGACGGCATCGCGATGGCGTACGACGCCGGCGCCGAGCTGATGGACCTCGAGTTCACGCAGTTCCATCCCACCGGCATGGTGTGGCCGCTGTCCGTGCGCGGCATCCTCGTCACCGAGGGCGTGCGCGGTGACGGTGGCATCCTCAAGAACAGCGACGGCAAGCGCTTCATGTTCAACTACATCTCCGAGCGGTTCGCGCCGGAGACGGCGGACAGCGAAGAGGAAGCCGCGCGCTGGCTCGAAGGCGACAAGACGGCGCGCCGTCCGCCCGAGCTCCTGACCCGCGATGAGGTCGCGCGCGCGATCACCACCGAGGTCAAGGCCGGTCGTGGTTCGCCGCACGGTGGCGTGTTCCTCGACATCGCCTCGCGCCGTCCGCCCGAGTTCATCAAGAAGAAGTTGCCGTCGATGTACCACCAGTTCAAGGAGCTGGCCGAGGTCGACATCACCAAGGAGCCGATGGAGGTCGGCCCGACGCTGCACTACTTCATGGGCGGCATTCGCGTCGACGCGGACTCGCAGATGTCGACGGTGCCCGGCCTGTTCGCCTGCGGCGAGTGCGCCGGTGGCATGCACGGCGCGAATCGCCTCGGTGGCAACTCGCTGTCCGACCTGATCGTGTTCGGCAAGCTCGCGGGCGACGGCGCCAACGACTACGTGAAGGGCCTCTCGAACCAGCCCGAGATCGACAAGGATCAAGTCGCCGCCGCCGTGCGCCGCGCGACCGACATCCTCAATCGCGAGAAGGGCAACAACCCGTACCTGCTGCACGAGAAGCTGCAGGACACGATGGGCAAGGGTGTCGGCATCGTCCGCAAGCGTGACGAGCTCGAGACCGCGATCGCGGAGATCGAGCAGCTCAAGGACGATGCGAAGACGGTGAGGGCACCGGGGTCGAGCCAGTACAACCCGGGCTGGCACGAGGCGCTCTCGATCCGTTCACTGCTGATCACCTCGGAGGCCGTCGCCCGCGCGGCGCACATGCGCGAGGAATCTCGCGGTGCGCACACGCGTCTCGATCACCCCGGCGAGAGCGCCGAGTGGGTGAAGTACAACGTCATCCTCAAGAAGAAGAGCGATGGCACGATGGAGGTCGAGAAGCGGCCGAAGCCCGAGGGCCCGCCGGAGCTCGTCGCCATCGCCAACGCGAAGATCGAAGACCTCGAGTCCGGCAAGGTCGGCAAGGACAGCAAATGAGCAAGCGTCTGTTCAAAGTCTGGCGCGGCAACGCGGAGGGCGGCGGGTTCGAGGACTATCAGATCGAGGTCCAGCCCGGCATGGTCGTGCTCGACGTGCTGCACCGGATCCAGGCCACGCAGGCCGAGGACATGGCGCTGCGCTGGAACTGCAAGGCCGGCAAGTGCGGCAGCTGCTCGATGGAGATCAACGGCAAGCCACGGCTCGCGTGCATGACGCGGATGAACGTGTTTACCGACGAGGAGACCATCACCTGCCAGCCGCTCAAGACGTTCCCGGTGATCAAGGACCTCGTCACCGACGTGTCCTGGAACTACGCGCAGAACAAGCGCATCCCCAAGTTCAAGCCGAAGCCGCGCGAGAAGGACGGCACGTATCGGATGTACCAGGAGGACGTCGATCGCGTGCAGGAGTTCCGCAAGTGCATCGAGTGCTACTTGTGCCAGGACGTCTGCCACGTGATCCGCGATCGCGACCGCAAGGACGCCTTCGTCGGGCCGCGCTTCATGATCCGGCTCGCCTCACTCGAGATGCATCCGCTCGATACGGATGACCGCGTGCCGGAGATCCGCAAGGAGTTCGGTTCGGGCCTCTGCAACATCACGCGGTGCTGCACCGAGGTCTGCCCCGAGCACATCGGCATCACCGACAACGCCATCATCCCGCTCAAGGAGCGCGTGGTGGATCGGTACTTCGATCCGATCACGGTGATCGGCCGCAAGCTGTTCGGCATCCGCAAGCGCACGCAGGCGCGCAGCACCGAGGATGTCGACAAGGTCGAGACCACGGAGAAGGTCCGATGACGAGCGGAGCACGATGAAGTCCCGGGCCGATCTGAAGCTGAAGTCGATCAGCCCGGACGGCATCCCGCACGCGCTCGAGAAGGCGGAGCGCTACCGCCTGCTCAACGATCCCGCACAGGCGGAGTCGATCTGCCGCGACGTGCTCGCGGTCGATAGCGACAACCAGGACGCGCTGCGAACGCTGATCCTGACGCTGACGGATCAGCTCGGATCGCAAGGTGCGGGACACATCGCCCGCGAAGCGCGCGACCTGGTGATGCAGCTCGCGACCGAGTACGAGCGTGCGTACTACTCGGGGATCGTCGACGAGCGCGAGACGCGTGCGTACCTCGACCGCAAGAACGTGGTGCGCAGTGCCGCGTACGACGGCTTTCGCCACGCGATGGAGTGGTACGAGAAGGCGGAGGCGCTGCGTCCGCCGGGCAACGTCGATCCGATGCTGCGCTGGAACTCGTGCCTGCGCACCATCGAGCGCGAGAAGCTCGAGCCCGACCTCGAGACCCAAGACCGGGTGCTGCCGCTCGAATGATGTCCCATGAGACGTACCAGCGCGACTAGCACGTAACTGCCTGCAATCGCGACGGACTCGCCTGGCCTCGGCGTTGCTCCTCTCCGGGTCATGCTGAAGTCTCTCGCGTTCGTATCGTTGCTTGGCTGTGTCGATGTTCCCGAGGAGCTGGAGAGCTCCACCGAATTCGCCGTGTCGTCCGCGACCGCCGGCGCGACCTACCAGCTCGTCAACCAGGGTGGCGAGTGCGTCGACGTGCCGAGCTACTCGCGCGCGTCGGCCACGCGCCTCCAGACCCACCTGTGCAAGCGCAGCGGCTACGGCGCGAACCAGCACGTCACGTTCGAGGCGGTGCCGGGCGGCTTCCGGCTTCGCAACGTCGACAGCCAGCTGTGCTTCGATCTGCCGAGCAGCGCGACCGCCGACGGCACGTACGTGCAGCAGTCGCTCTGTCACGCCGGGCAGAACCAGATCTGGAACACGCAGGACGAGCCGTTCGGCTACGTCCGGATCACCTCCGCGCTCGACGCGTCGAAGTGCATCCACGTCGACGCCGCGCATCAGCTCGAGCTGTCACGGTGCTCCACGCTGACTGCGTCGGCGAAGAGCTTCGCGCTCGCACCGGTGCGCACGCACTACTCGATCCGCGGCACCACCGGCCAGTGCCTCGACATGCCGGGGCACGCGATCGCGACCGGCGCGACGCCGCAGCTGTTCGGCTGCAAGACCGACGGCACGACGAACCAGGAATGGAACTTCGAGCCGATGGCGAGCGGGACGTTCCGGCTGCGCCAGACCCACGCCGGCAAGTGCCTCGACCTGCGCGGCGGTTCGCTCGCCGACACCACCGTGATCGAGCAAACGGCGTGCACCAGCAGCTCCAACCAACAGTGGAGATTCGTCCAGCAGACCGCCTCTCAGTGGAAGCTGCAGAACGTCGCGAGTACCAAGTGCGCCGACTTCTTCAACGGCGCGCTGCGCCAGTACACGTGCAGCCCGAGCTGGACCACGCAGCTGTTCACGTTCGAGCCCGGCATCAGCGGTGCTCCGCTCGGCATGTCCACGGCGACTCCGCAGTTCCTTCCGCCGGCGACCGGACCGGGGCCGCTCTGGGCCGTCGATCCGGCGCTGCTTCCACCGATCCTCGACGTCACGGTGCTCGACAACGCCGCGGCGCTGTCGTGGACGGATGCGAACCCGACGTCGCAGAGCTACCGCCTGTTCGTGACCGAGACGACGTCCGGCAACCCGCAGCAGGTGGGCGAGGAGATCCCGATCCCGCTCGCAGATCACTCGTACTGGGTCGGTCGCATTCAAGGTCGCCCGCTTGTTCCCGGTCGGCGCTACGACCTCATGCTGTGGGCGATGGGCCCGAACGGCGTGACCCGCGCGACGCTCGCCAACACCAAGACGTTCACGCTGCCGCTGCCGAACGTCTCGATCGGCACCCAGACCACCGGCACGACGATTCACCCGACGGCGATCGGCGTGTTCTCGATGTTCGACTTCAACAACAACGGCATCGTCGACGGTGCGCCCGCCGGCAACGGTACGTTTCCTCGGTTCTCGTCGACCTCGGGCCCACAGACGATCTCTGCCGTCGGAAACCGCTACGCCACCGCGAACGGCCTGCGCGCCAACGCGATCGTCGGCTACTTGCTCCAGGAGAATGGCCGCCAGACCTTCGTCGCGTTTCACTACTTCCTCGATCCGGTGACGCTCGCGACGCGCTCGGTGGCCGTGTTCTACGGCGACCTCGGTACCACCCCGGGTTCGCTGGTGCTCGGGTCGCCGAGCGCGACCGTCGGCGACATCCAGGTCACGCCGGGTGCCACTCCGCTGCTGCCGACCGTGGTCAACGGTAGCGTCCTGGTGCCCGTGACCGGTAACGGCGAGAATCGCGTCGTCGAGTTCGACTTCGTGACCGCGCTCGACCCGGGGTGAGCCCGAGTGACGGATCTCGTTGATCCGGGTGATCGACGCTGCTAGACGTGTGGACGTGCGGATCGCAATTCCTGGCTTGCTCGGGCTCGTGGCCTGCACCCCGATCTACGACGCGCAGTTCAACGATCGCGCGAACGAGCTCGAAGCGTTCCGCACCGAGTTTCAACCCGAGGACAACAAGACCTCGTTGATCACGAGCGGTGGAGACCGCGTGTTCTGGGTCGACAAGGTGCCCCCGCAGGGCACGCAGTTCCTGCGCTCGATGATCCCCGGCGATCCGGCCAGCCAGGTCGAGTACGAGTGGTCGAAGGACAAGTTCGACACCGAGGACTATCACTTCGGCGAGCAGCTGATCGGCGATTGCGATTTCGGCACCTCGCTCGCCTACGAGGTGACCGACGGCAACGAGGTGAGCGGGAAGATCGCGCAGACCAGTCGCGGCGCGTCGCAGCTCTGCGCCATCGATGGCCGCATCGTGTACTTCGTGATCGGCAGCAGCACGCTCGTCAAATGGAACCCACCCGCGGAGGTTCCGGTCACTCCCGACCAGATGCAGGTCATTCCGTTCATCGACCTCGCGGTGAAGCCCACCGAGATCGTAAACGGGATCGCGGGGTTCGGCGTGACCGGCAACCTGGCGTTGTTCGCCGAGCAGGGTGGCAACCTCTACACCGTCGACCTCAGCACCAAGGTGTCGAAGTGGCTCAAGAACGACGAGCCTGCGACAGGCTCGGTGGTCTTCGACGAGCAAGGCGTGCTCTACACCACCTCCACGAGTGCTCGTTACATCGAATTCACCGACGCTGAGGACCCACCCGATACGTCGTTCGACGACATGGTTCGCGACGGCGGCTACCACCTCAACTTCAAGCTCGCCGATATCCAGCAACCCGCGGGCAACGGCGAGTTCGCGCTCCACGACCGCCACGTCGTTTATCGAGGCGAGCGCGGCATCTTCGCGTACGGCCTCGATACCCATAACGTGATCGACCTGCTGCTCGATCGCGGCGAGGGCATCGACCTCGAGCTCGCGTATCACTCTCCCGCGGTGACCAAGGGTGGGCAGCTGTTCGTGATCGGCGGCAACTCGTTCGGCATCGGCGTGATCGGGCCGGCCTATCAGGTCGATCTCCGCGAGCGCCTTCGCTAGCGCGGCAGGGTTGGTAGACGCAGCGGGATATCGAGCGCGACGCCGAGATCGAACGCGAACGCGAACGAGTCGTTGATGTAGCTGTCGACCACCGTCGACGTCTCGTCGAACCCGTTCTGGACGAACCGGAACACGGCGGCGAATTCGAACCTGCCCTGCTTGCCGAACCGGATGCCGCCACCGGCCTCGAAGCCGAGCGGGGTCTTGGTCGCGGCGTCGGAGGAATCGTCCTGCTTCGCGAGGCCGATCGTGGCGGCGCCGTGGAGGAACGGCTGCATGTACTCGGCCTTCGCGACGAGCAAGCGCGCCATCCCACCGAGCGCGTGATCGTTCTTGCCGAACTTACCGAGCACGGCGTCGAATTCGAGCCGCCCCCCGAACTTCATCCCGCCGTGGAACAGGTAGCGCTCGACCGGGGCATCGCCGAAGCCAAGGCCGTAGGACGCACCGACGTGCCACCGCGCGGGCGTGGGACCGGCCGGGGGCGGTGGCGGGTTGAACGGGTTGCCGCGCTGGATGCTCGGGCCTGTCTCCGGGTTGGTCTCGGCGGGTTGCGTGGCGCTGCGGCCGCGCAGATCGCGGATCTTTCCACGGACCTCGTCGGCGTCGACGGCCGAGCTATCGGCCGTGAGGTAGCGCTCGTAGTAGTCGGCTGCGTTGGCCCACTCGCCCAGCTTCTCGTAGCTGAGGGCGATGTTGAACAGCACCGACGGGTGCGGCTGGAGCGCGAAGGCACGTTGATAGGCCGCGATCGCCTCGCGGTACTTGCCCCCGGTGCGCGCTGCCTCGCCACGCTCGAAGAACTCCCCGGCCTCCTTCTGGGCCTCCGTCAGGGGCTGGGCGACAGAGATACCCGTCCACGCGACGAGCGAGATGACCAGCAAGGCACCCGGACGCATGCGCTGGCTTGTAGCACGGTGGACCCCGCCTCCGCCGCGCCTATAGTAATGTAGGCGCGTGATCGAAGACGACGCAGGTCAGACGACCGAGCAAATCGATCGCGAAGCCCCCTTCGGGGATCGCGTCTTGCTCGTGATCGACGGGGCTGCCCTCCAGGTCATGCCCCTGCCGAGCGCCGGCATGCTGACGATCGGCCGCGCGAGCAAGTGCGACGTGGTGATCGATTCCGGATCGGTGTCGCGCCACCACGCCAACCTCCTGGTCGGGGCAGATGTCGAGGTCGAGGATGTCGGCAGCTCGAACGGCACCTTCGTCGACGGGGCGAAGCTCCCGGCGACCAAGCGCATCAAGCTGACGATCGGTGTGCCGTTCCTCGTCGGTGCGGTGACCCTGATGATCCAGACCCGCGCCGGGTCGCGTCGCGAGACCACGCCCACCGCGAGCCAGCTCGCCGCCCTCGAGCAGGCGGCGGCGCGGATCGCGATCGGTCGGCTCGCCGTGGTGATCGTCGGCGAGCACGGCGTCGGCAAGGAGCGCTTCGCGGAGCGCGTCCACGAGATGTCGCCGCGTCGTGCAGCCTCGTTCGTCCGGATCAACTGTGCTGCCGTTTCGGAACCGTTGCTCGAGGCCGAGATGTTCGGCAACGAGGCGATGAACAAGCCGGGCTTGATCGAGCTCGCGGATGGTGGCACCGCCTTCCTCGGCGACATCGACCAGCTGGTCCCAAACCTCCAGCAGCGCCTGCTGCGGGCGATCGAGGATGCCGCCGTTCGTCGTGGCAACGCGAATTCGGCCGGGCGGGCGCGCCCCGTCGATGTTCGCTACATCGCCTCGACCTCGAAGGACCTGGGCTCCGAGGTGGACTCGGGTCGGTTCCGTCGCGATCTGTATTTCCGGCTCGCGGGTGCGTCGTTCAACCTCCCGCCGCTGCGCGATCGCAAGGATGAGGTGCTGCCGCTCGCCGAGCAGTTCATCGCCTCCGCCGCGGGGCCGCTCGGTCGCTCGTTCGTGTTCTCCGAGGAAGCCAAGGGGTGGCTGACCTCGCACGATTGGCCCGGCAACATCCGCGAGCTCCGCAATGCGTGCGAGCGCGCCGTGCTGCTCTCCACCGGTGCGATGATCGAGCACCACCACCTGATGATCGAAGCGCCGGCGAAGGCGCCGCCCGGCCAGCGCTTCCGCTCGAGCCCCACGATCCCGCCGCCGCTCGGGTTCTCGTCGGTGCCGCCGGCCGACATGCCGACCCAGGTGCGAGCCACCGTCGCCGAGCTCGAGAAGCAGCGCATCCTCGAGGCGCTCGACAGGTGCGCCGGCAACCAGACCCGTGCCGCCGAGATGCTCGGCATCTCGCGACGCACGTTGATCAATCGGCTCGACGAGTACGGGATCGCGCGTCCCCGCAAGCGAGACGACTAGTGCCCGCCCCGCGGGCCGTGGCAGTACCCGCGTCCTCGGCGTCGTTCATCGCCAATGGCGGTCGCGATCCCGACTTCCATCGCTTCCACGAGCTCGACTTCAAGGCGGGCGAGCAGGTGATGGTCACCGACGATCGCGGCAACGAGGTCGGCATCGCGCTCGCCGATCCAGAGAACAGCAAGCTGCGCGTGTTCGCCGTCCCCGCTGATGGCTTCACGAAGATCGACGGCGCCCTGCTCGGCTGGCGCGTCGAGCGGGCCCTCGCGTGGCGCACCCAGCTCGGGTTGCCCGGTCACGATCACGTGTATCACCTGATCCACGGCGCCGCCGACGGGCTGCCCGGCTTCACCGTCGACGTGATGGGGCGCGTCGCGATCGTCTACGCGTACGCGGACGGGTTGCGCCCGCTCGCGAAGACGCTCGCCGAGGCCGTGACGGGGTTCGCGAAGCTCGACGGTGCGGTGGTCAAGTTGCGGGCGCGTGGGGGAGCGAGCGAGGTCGCGCAGGACGTGATCGGAAAGGTCCCCGAGACGCTGATCGCCACCGAGCACGGCGTGCCGTACGAGATCCATCCACTCGGGGGGCTCAACGACGGCCTGTTCACCGACATGCGCGAGCATCGCCGCGGCCACGCACGCTTCGTCAGCGGCAAGCGCGTCCACAATCTGTTCTCGTACAAGGCGTCGCTCGGGGTGGAGTGCGCGCGTGCCGGTGCAGCGACGGTGACCA
>JANNBP010000169.1:0-2541 GCA_031385555.1 Deltaproteobacteria bacterium
CCTCGAACGTGTAGATGCCGTCGAACGATCGGATCGCCATGTTCGCCCCCCGCTCGGGCTGGGTGAGGCGAAGGTTCACCGCCATCCGTCGCCGACCGTCGGCTTGGGGCTCGAGGCCGCGCCAGCACACCAGGTTGCCGCAGGTCGAGCAGAACCGATTCTCGAGGTACGGCGGCTCGACGAGATCGCTGCGCACGAACGCCGTCGTCGGCCCGGCGTACGACACGCGCTCGCCCTCGTAGTCGTAGATCCAGAGCGCGCCGTAGCGACGACACGCGGTGCAGTTGCACGCGGTCGCGGCGTCGGGGATGCCCTCGAACGTCCAGCTCACCGCGCCGCACAGGCAGGTGCCTCTCAAGATCACGGGGTCCACGCCGCGAGCTTACAGGAGGCTTACGCCGGTCACGCCCGATGCCGCGTACGCTCGGGGCGTGTCGATCGCTCGCCTCGCCCCGGTGCTGCTGACTGCGTGTACGTCCTCCACCCTCGCACCGCCGGTGCCTGCGATCGCGCCGGCCGCACCCGCGCTGCGAGACGCGCGCTTCGTCGACGAGATCGCGAAGGCGGCCACGTCCTACCAGCCATGGGGCCGCGTCGACGAGGCGCCGAACATCGCGCCTGCGCTCTGCCGGATGCCGACGCGAGAGGACTACGGCATGGCGAGCCACGTGCGGCAGTCGCAAGCGCCCGACGGTCCGCACGGCAACAAGCTCTACTATCTGTGGGCCTCGCAACGCGCGGCGTATCGGAGGCTCCCGGCGCTCCCGATCGTCGATGGCTTCACGATCGTCAAGGAGTCGTTCGCGGCGACCACCCACGCACCTGCGGACGCCCCCCGCGCGGTCGTCGGCTACGACCGCACGCCGACTCCCGTGCGATGGGTCGAGACCGATCACGGCACGCTCTACGCGGGTGCACCGGTCGGGCTCTACCTGATGATCAAGGTCGGCGAGCGCGAAGGCACCGACGACGGCTGGATCTACGGGACGGTGGCTCCGTCCGGCGAGGTCACCAGCGCGGGGCGCGTCGCGAGCTGCATGGGATGCCACGAGGCCGCGCCGCACGGCCGGCTGTTCGGGCTCGCGCCGACCAAGCAGCTCGTGGACTTCGCTCCGAAGGATGCGCCGAACGAGTAACCTCGTCAGTAGATAACGATTAATCTACTTGCGAGCGTCCGCCGGGCGCGACCGCGTGGGGGCAACAGCTCACCACGAGCCGCGCTAGCAAGCGGAGACGCGCAACGCGTCGCGCGCCATCCAGCCGAACCGCTTCACGCCATCCCCGACGATGAAGCCGTAGAGAAACGTCATCGTGCCGCGTTGCTTTCGGTAGCGACCCGCACCGTCCTTGACCCAGAGCGGGATCGTGATCGAGGGGCGACCACTGTTCGTCGGCACGTCGACGCGATGGAACGTGGAGCCGGCGGGGAAGTGATCGGTGGTCGCACCGCCGAGCCCGAAGCCGGGAACCATGAAGATCAGGTTCGCGGAGCGCCTGCCGTTGTCGCGCTCGAGGGAGAGATAGTCGCCCGCTCGCTCGTGCGTGGCGTGGCTGTCGTAGACGACCTTGCGGAGCTCGATGGTCGCGTCGTGCGAGTCGCGGATCTCGTAGCAGGCCATCCGGCCCTCGTGCGGATCGCGCGCGTTGACCTCGCCGACGCGCGCACGGAACGAGTCCTCGCCGAGGATGTGATCGATCGGATACCACCCTGCACTGCCGTTCGACGTGGCGAGCGCGAGGGCGTGCGCCTTGCCGGCGAGTAGCCGCGTCTGGCCGTAGTTGAACGTCAGCCGCGAGTTCGTGATCGTGCCGAGCGCGTCGCCGTGACCGTCGCGCAACGAGGCACCGGGGTCGACGCCCCAGCTCTCGAGCCCACCCGCGGTGACCACGCGCTGGCTGATGCCGGGCGCACGGAACCGGCAGTTGTACGGGCTCTCGACGCACCACTCGCCGTTGATGCCGGGGAACGTCCGGACTTCGGAGATCGACGTATCGATCAAGATGTCGTCGTCGTGGTCGTCGTCGTTGTCCACGCATGCGACGAGCGCCAGCAGGCACAGGATCCTCATGCAGGTGCGCCGTGCAGCCGCCGTGCCTCGGGTGGCCTCCCTTAGTGAGCGTGCTTTGCTGGAAGATCACACGCGGACCTCGTGCACACACGTGGTTGCAGTGGGACCAAGTGCAAAGTGATAGCGTCGGTCGATGAGAGTTTCTTGGCTCGTGCTGCTCGCGGCTTGTGGTTCGCCCTCGGGTGACGACGCTCCTGGCGACACGCCGAGTGATGGGTCTCACTCCGCGCTCGCGCTCCCACCCGCGAACGGTGGCCTGGACTACCAGCTCGGCGGCGCCTACGAACCTCCGGCCGGCGTCACCGTCGTCTCGCGCGATCGCAATGCGGCGCCCGCCGCGGGCATCTACAACATCTGCTACGTCAACGGGTTCCAGACGCAACCCGACGAAGGCGCGATGTGGCTCGCCGAAAACCCCGACCTGCTGCTGCACAATTCCGACGGCAGCGCGGCGACCGACCCCGAGTGGCCC
>JANNBP010000178.1:0-11240 GCA_031385555.1 Deltaproteobacteria bacterium
GACGTGTTGTCGTCGGTCACGTCGGAAGGCGTCGCGGATCTCGTCGTGGCTGCGGGTAACCTTCCAGAGCTCGCGGTGTGTGGTCGCGACGATCTGCTGCTGTCACCGGTGGAGCCACCGACGATGCCGCAGGCGCAGGAGGCCGCCGCGATCGAGGCGTTGATCGCGCAGGTCGACGTCCAGCGCGATGCCGGGAAGACCGGGCCGGCCACGCGCGATGCAGACGCTGCGCTGCGCCGAGCGCGAGACCTCGAGTACTCCCCGCTGATCGCACGTGCCGAGCTCGCTCGTGGGCGAATCGATCTGTCGCTATCGCATGCCGATCGCGGCGCCGCGATGTTTCGCGCCGCGATGTTGCTCGCGCTCCGCGTCAACGACGAGCCGCTCGCCGTCGAAGCATTCGCGAGAGGGTCGTGGGCGGGAAGCACCACAGCCAACACGCGCGATGCGACAGATGGACTCGCGTTGGTCGAAGCGATCACTTCGCGGATCGGAGACCGCGTGCCATTCGTCCGGGCGCTGCTGCACAACAACCTCGGCGGCATCGCGCTCGTCCACAATGACCGGGCCGCGGCCCGTGCAGCGTTCGAGCGCGCTCGGATCGAGACCGCGAAGCTCGCCGGCCCAGGTGCGATCGAGCTGACGGTGGTGTTGTTCAACTTGATGCTGGTCACCGAGGATGCTGCGCGACAGGAGATGATTGGCCGCGAGTTGGTGGAGGTCCGGACCCGCTTGCTCGGCGCGCAGCACCCGTTGACCCTCGAGGCTCGAACGCAGAGCGCCGTGCTGATCGAGGGACTTCCTTCGCGCGAGCAACTGAGATCGGCGTGCTTCGAGTTGCGCGACCTCCATCCCGATCATCGCGAACAGATCGGCGAGTGTATGTACGCGCTGGTTTGGTGGGCGGTCACCGATGGCGATCCCGCTGCGGCAGTTCCTGCGATCACGGTCGGACTCGACCACTTGCCCGACGGGGCCGCGGAGCGACGGGACGTTCTTGCAGCACTGCGTACCGTCGACGAGAACCCCAAGTCATCGCTGACTCTGCTGGCCAATCGCAGGATCCCCGACGACGCGCCGTGGTGGGACCTCAGTACTGCAGCCGAAATCGCGATCGTCGAGGCTCTCGCCCATCGGGCGCTCCATGATCGAGATGCGATGGAACGCGCGAAGCGGAAGGCGCGCGCCTTGCTCGAGAAGGTTTCGTCGCAGCTCCCAGCGGTGGCGCTGCACCGCCGACAGCGTCTACTCGACGCGCTGTGAGCTACGGCAGCGCAGCGCTCGCCGTCCAGAGGTAGGTTCCAGTCAGGGTCGAAGTCGGTAGCTCGGAGCACTTCGGCATCTGACGGCAGGTTGGCGGACTGGCAAGATAGCCATTCCTGACCATGCCCTCGAGCGCCGCTTCAGCGGTGTTCTGCGAGCTGGCGAGGCGATGACGGTCCATGCAGATCGCGCCATTCTCGGTCCAGAACGACTCGACCGAGTTGATTCCAGTCACCGAAGGACCTGCCAAGCCGCCGCCCACTTTCCCCCACGAGATCTTGGTGCCCTGAACCGTGTACGTCGTACCGGTTCCGCAGAAATCCCCGGTGTACATCTTCAACATGGTCTGACGCTGGGCACGGGTCGGGTTGAGACTCGAGCCAAGGGCTCCTGCCGTCGTGTGACGATTGAGGAGTAACTTTGCGGTGGCGCTGCCGGCACACGCGATGTTGAACCAGTCACCAGCCTCAGCCATGGTGCTCGCAGTGACCGTCATCTTGTCGTGGTCGTACCGATCCCCAGTGAAGAAGAACGCCTCGAAGCGGCTGAGCCACGGGTTGCCTTCATTGTCGACGACGTTCGGCGGTGACAGGCACAGCGGACCTCGGGTGATGCCGGGGACTTCGTAGCTGAGCCCGTAGCTCTCCAGGGGCTCGTAGGGGGACTGCCAGAACTTCGCGTTCGTGGAGTAGCTATCGAGCCAGATCCTCGCGTTACCCGCAGGCAGGGGCGGAGCAAAGTTGGAGTCGCCAGGCTGCCAGACCGAGAGATAGCCGCCCGCAAGGGTGCTGCCGGTGAACGTGCCACCATAGATGTCACGGACGAACATCTGACGGCCAACCACATCGACCTTGCATGGCCGGCTAGTCGAACAGGTCGATCCAGCCTTGATGTAGCCGAGCAGCTTGATCTTGGCGGAGTTCTCCACGCCCTTCTCGTTGAGCTCCTCCGCCTTGTGCGGGCCGAGCAACGGCGAGTTTCCGCCGCACATCCCGATCGGGCATACGCCCAGCTGTTCGGTCGAGCCGAGCTCGGGCTCATCGGGTTGGATGCAGGAGACGAGCGCAGTCGTGATTAGAACAGTTCGGAGCATGGGCACCCTGGATAGAGTCACATCGTTGAAATTGTGACGCGCGATTTCACAAGGTATCGAAATCACAGCAGCAAGTCCTGCTCGTCGTTCTCGACCTCGAGCGAGGTCATCGCCGCTCGTGCGTGCATCGCAGAGTCGTCGGTGCTCGTCCTCGCACGCGAGGCGAGCGCCGAAGCGGTACCGAGCGCTGATATTCTGAACCTCTGCCGGATTCCGAAGAGCTCCTGCGCAAAGCCCCCGCGGTCGCCGATCCGGTGGATCGCGCGATGGTGCGCGCGCGTGCCGAAGCGGCGTTGTTCGGCGACGTGCCCACTGCGGTGAAGGTCGGGCGCTTCACGATCCTCGAGCGCGCGGGTGCAGGTGGCATGGGCGTGGTGTGGTCGGCGTGGGATCCCGAGCTGAACCGCGGCGTGGCGCTCAAGCTGGCGACCGCGGGCGATGCCACGGCGCGAGCCCGCGCACGGCAGGAAGGGCAAACCCTCGCGAAGCTGTCGCATCCGCACGTGGTGCCGATCTACGACGTGCTCGACGCCCCGGAGGGCGTGTTCCTGGTGATCGAGATGGTGCGTGGCAAGACGCTCCGCGAGTACGCGAAGGACAGCACGGCCGCGGCCCTGGTCCGCGCGTATCGCCAGGCCGGCGAGGGACTGGAGGCCGCCCATTCCGAAGGGCTGGTGCATCGCGACTTCAAGCCCGACAACGCGATCGTCGGCGCCGACGGGCGCGTGCGCGTGCTCGACTTCGGACTCGCCCACGACGAGGGCAACCAGCAATCGAGCGGCGGCACGCGCGGCTACATGGCGCCGGAGCAGCAGCAGCCCGGGCCGGTGACGGCGAGCGTCGACCAGTTCGCGCTGTGCGTCTCGCTGCGCGAAGGCCTCGGCGACAAGGTGCCGCGGTGGATCGAGCCGATCCTGCGCCGCGGCACCGACGACGATCCGGCGAAGCGGTTTCCCTCGATGACCGCGCTGGTGCAAGCGCTCGGGCTCGATCCGGCGACGCGCTGGCGGCGGCGCGCGATGGTCGGTGTCGGCATCGCGGTCGCGGCGATCTGCGGTGCGCTGGTGATGCGCGGCGCGACCGACCAAGCCGAGGCGTTCTGCGACGGGGGCGTCGCACGCGTGACCACGGTGTGGAATGCCAAGCACGACGCTGCGGTCCGCGCGGCCCTGTTCGCCTCGAACAAGCCGGGGGCCGCGGAGATCGGAGGCGTGGTGGCAGCCCGACTCGATGCCTACGCCGGCGCGTGGTCCACGATGCACCGCGAGACCTGCGAGGCAACGCACAAACAAGGAGCTCAGAGCGAGGTGTTGCTCGACCTCCGGATGAGCTGCCTCGATCGACGGCTCGCCGAGCTCGCGTCGCTGGTCGAGATCCTGGAGCGTGCCGATCCGGAGACCACCTCGAATGCTCCCCGCGCCGCCAACGCGCTGTCGCGAATCGAGACCTGTGCTGATCGCGAGGCGCTGCTCGCACCGGTACCGGTGCCCGACAACCCCGTCGTGCGCGCGACGGTCGATCGTCTCGAGACTCGACTCGCCGGCAACCGCGCGCTCGGGCTCGCCGGGAAGTATCGTGCGCAGCTCGCGGAGCTCGACGAGATCGTGCCGGAGGCCAAGGTCACCGCGTACTCTCCGACCCTCGCACACGCGCTGTTCCAGCAGGCGAAGACCCTCGACAACCTGACCGAGTTCCAGCGTGCGGCCGACGTCATGATCGAGGCCGGCTACGCCGCCGACGCGGGCGGGGACCGCGCTCTGGCAGCGACCGCGCGAGCGGAGCTGGTCTGGCTGGTAGGCCACAACCTCGGCAACCACGATCGAGCGTTCGAGTATCAGCGCGACGCCGCGGCGCGCATCCAGGGTCTCGGCGGAGATCGCGAGATCGAGGCGCTCCTCGCCGGGAACGTCAGTGCGATCTTCACGGACCTCGGAAGGCTCACCGAGGCGGTCGCGCAGACCGAGCGCGCCGTGCAGTTGCGCACGCAAGTCTTCGGCCCCGACGACATCATGACCGGGATCTCGACCGCCAACCTGGGTGTCGGGCACAGCAGGCTCGGACGCCCGAGCGAGGCGCTCCGGTACTTTCATCGCGCGGCCGAGATCTATCGCGCCCGCGTCGGCGAGCATCACCGGCTCTACGCCCAGACCTTGTTCAACATCGCCAGCACCGAATCCGACGCGGGACGCCTCGCCGACGCGAAGCGGCACGCGACGCGCGCTCGCGAGCTCCTGGTCGAGACCGTCGGCACGGCGCACAACCTGATCGCGTCGGTCGACAACGTGATCGGCGAGATCGCCTACCACGAGGACCGGATCGCGGATGCTGCGCGATCGTTCGAGGCCGCCGCCGTGTTGTCGACCAAGCTCCGCGGGACCGAGCACCTGTACACCGCGAACTACACGCTCGCGTTCGCCACGACGCTGCGGATCCTCGGGCGCGTCGACGAGGCGAGTGTGAGCGCGACACGAGCGCTTGCCGTTTACGACAAGATCGGCAACCGCTCCATGCAGGGACGAGCACACACCGAGCTGTCCGAGATCGCCGCGGTCCGCAAGCAGCTCGTGCAGAGCGTCCGCGAAGGCGAGCTCGCGGTCACGCTCCTCGATCGCTCACCGCCCGAGGATCCTCCGGGACTCAGGACCGCACGCTTCGCGCTCGCCAAGCGGCTGGTCGCGGGCCCGGTCGCGCGTGCGCAAGACCTCGCCCGCGCGCATGACCTCGTGGCCCGCAGCCTCGCCGAGCTGCCGGCCGACTCGGTCGAGCGACCAGACCTCGTCGCGTGGCTCGCCGCGCATCCGAAGTCCTGAAGCTACGGCCGGAAGGTCAGCAGCGTCTCTTCATCGCCCTGCATCTTCTCGCGCAGCATCGCGCGGGCGCGGCTGAGCCGGGCGCGGATGGTCTGGTTCTCCACCTTGAACACCTCGGCCAGCGCGTCCGCGTCCATGCCCTCCCAGTAGTGGAGCTCGAGCAGCGTCTGGCTGTCGACGGAGAGAGTGCGCAGGGCATCGCAGAGCCGCCGGTGATCGTCCTCGCGGGCGAGGCGCGAGCGGATCGACGTCGCGATCTCGGCGATCGACGACAGCGCGGGATCGAACTCGCGCTCGCGGACAACCGTGCGGAGCTGGCGGTGAAGCACGTTGCGCGCGATCGTGAACACGTACGTGCGAAACGTCGACCGCCCGGCGAACTGATCGCGCGACTTCACCATCGCGAGGAAGGTCGACTGGACCATCTCGTCGGGCTCGGCGCTCTTGTTCGAGAAGAAGCGATAGAGCTGATCGAAGTACCGCGCGAACAGATCTCGACCCGCGGCTTGATCGCCGGCACGCCAGCGCTCGAGGAGGTCTTGATCGACATCTGCCGACACGAGGCCCTCACGGTAACCCGGGACGAGGCGCCGTGTGGAGTTAGCGGTAGCGAGCTGCATCGAAACCCTTGCGCCCGACAACGTTCCCGAAGGTGAGGAAGGTGCGGGTCATGCGCCGACAGAGCCAGCTCCCTGCGAATCGTGACCGAGAAAGATCACAGCAGGTCGACCCAGAGCTCGCCATCCTCGAGCGTGATCTTGTAGCGGCGCAGGTGGAGTCTCGGGTCGTGCTCGCACGCACCGGTGCGGACGTCGAAGCGGTAGCCGTGCACGCGACAGCGCAGGTGGTGATCCTCGACGACACCGTAGTCGACGAGCGAGACGTCGTCGTGCGGACACACGCCGGGGAATGACACCAGCTCGTCGTCGACGGTGGCGATCATCACCGGCCAGGTCACGCCCTCGACCGCGAAGCCATGCATGCGACCATCCTCGACCTCCTCGAGTCGACACACGCGCACGCGCAGCGCCATCGCTCTCGAAGGTACTAGAAACCGAGGCCGAGCATCAGCGAGCCGGCCACGCCGCCGGTCCCACCATCGGCATGCAGGTGATACGGCCGCTCGATCACGGCCCGCACGCGGACGCGGTTGCCACCGTCGATCGTGAGCCGCGGGGCGATCACCGTCGAGTTGAAGGTCTCGAAGGCGGCTTGCTCGGCCGGGGCCTCGGTGACGGGCTTCGCGATCGGGCGACCTCGGTCGTCGAGATCGACATGATCATAGCGACCGCGGTGCAGGCCGACGTCGATCCCGACCGACGCGCACAGCATGCCGCCGCGCGTGCAGTTGCGGCCCTCGACGCCGGCGCGTGCCTCGAGGTACGTCCCGCGGCCCGGGTTGCCCTCGACGCTGGTGTTGCCGCCGTGCGCCATGCCCCGGACGAACAGCGGCGTCTCGCGCAGCCGGCCGAACCGGCGCCCGACCTCGATCACCACACCGCCGAAGTCGAAGTGATCCTTGCCGATGATCGCACCGGAGGAGATGTACGTGTTCGGCTCGCCGTCGAGCTCGCGCCCCGGGAACGTGGGTTCGGCGTTGTCGGCGAACGCCGGCGACGAGATCAGAGAAAGCACGGTCAGCCCGATGGCGCGCATGACCTGTCGTACCACCGCGAGGTCATGCCTGCGATGACATCTTGATGACGTCCCGACTTTGCCTACTTTCCTACCGCAGCTGCGCGCCGTCGAGGACCCAGCGGCCGAGCTCGGCACGTTCCTGCGGGGTGATGCCGGTCTTGTTGTTGAACGGCATCTGGTCGCTGTCGACGGCGCGCGCCTTGATCCGCGGCGCCATCAGCTGGATCTCGTCGGGCTTGTCGAACCGGATGTTGACGGGAGCGACCTTGAACTGGTCGTCCGTCGGTGCCGAGCTGTGGCACGGCGTGCAGCGCTTGCTGATGATGTCGGCGGCCTTCGCGTACGACACGGGGTAGTCGGCGATCTTCGACTCGATCTTGATGTGGCTGATGATCAGGATGCCGGCCACCGCGATCCCGGCCATGCCCGCCGCGGGAGCGAGCACCGCCGCCGGTGGGCGCACGAGCCCGCCACCGAGGTAGCGGATGTTCATGAAGTGGCGGATACCGGCGCCGCCCACCATCACCGAGATCAGGATCAGCCAGTTGAGCTGGTGCTGATACGTCGCCGGGAAGTGGTTCGAGATCATGATGAACAGCAGCGGGAACGTGAAGTAGTTGTTGTGGATGCTGCGCTGCTTCGCCTTGAGCGACAGCGAGGCATCTTGTTCCGTGCCGTTCTTCGTCGCGTTCACCAGCGCGTGCTGCGACGGCACGATGCACATCCAGACGTTGCCGGTCATGAGCGTGCCGATCAGGACGCCGGTCTGGATGAACGCGCCGCGTCCGCCGAATGCCTGCGCGAACCCGTAGATCGCGCCGAACAGCATCGCGATCGACAGCACCGTGGCCATCACGGGGTGCTGCTTGCCGTAGCTGTTCCACAGCCCGTCGTAGACGATCCACCCGACGAGCAGCGACCCCGCCGACAGCGAGATCGCGACCGCCGGCGTCAGCTCGGCGACGCGCGGATCGATCAGGAACGACGCGCCGTGCATGTAGTAGACGACGATCAGCAGCGCGATGCCCGACAGCCACGTCATCAAGTTCTGGTACTTGAACCAGTGCAGCGTTTTCGGCATCGCGCCGGGCGCGAGCAGCTTCTTCTCGACGTCGTAGAACGCGCCGGAGTGGACCATGTAGATCTTGCCCTGCGAGAGCTTGTCGAGGTCGACCGACTTCTCGAGGTTGCGATCGAGCCAGTTGAACAGCATCGAGTTGCCGACCCACATGATTCCGGCGATCAGGTGGACCCACCGGAACGCGAGGTCGAGCAGCTCGTATAAGCCCACGGAGCCCCGATTATAGAGAGGTCTCCTACGGTTCGCGCGTTTCGTACCGTCGATAAGTTCGATGGACCGGGCCGATCAGGTACGGTCGCGACAATGGTTGAGCGTCGCCTCCTCAGGGCTGCACGTCGAGTGCGGTTTCCGATGTTCGCGAAGTTCTTGATCGCGTGCCTGACGCTGGCCGGCTTGCTGGTGTTCGGCGGCGCCTTGCTGGTTCGCCACAAGTCGCAGTTTCAGGATCGCGGCAACTTCCTGGTCAAACAGCTGCGGCGCTACGAGTTCTATCAGGAGCGCTTCGGGCGCGCGCTGACCGGGACGGCGGAGCTGCTCGCCACCGACGAGCGGTTGCGGTCCGCGCTCGCTCGGCGAGCCAAGGGCGAGGTCACCGACGATGCCGACGTGGCGAGCGCGGCGTTCGCGCTGGTCGAGCGCCTCGACTCGAAGAACTCGGTGCGGCCCGATGCGATCGCGGTGTTCGATCCCAAGGGACGCCCGGTGTGGTCACCGAAGGATTCGTTGATCGACTCCAAGTCGTTCCCGACCATCGCCGCGGTGCAGAAGGCGCGTCAGGGAGATCCGGTGACGCATCGGATCCAGGTCGTCGACAAGACGGCGTTCCTGATGAGCGCGTTGCCGGTGCGGGCGCAGGGGGGCTCGGATGTGGTCGGTGGTGTGCTGCTCGCGGTCAAGCTGCAGCGACTCGTCACCGAGTACGCCGACCAGACCGATGACAACGCCGCGCTGCGCTATCGCCCGGTGTTCGTGGATGGCAACACGATCCTCGCGAGCGCGCTCCCCGATGACGCCAAGGAGGTGGCGAAGGCGATGCAGCCCGACCGCTACGTCAACATCACCGTCGGCACCGACACGCGCCCGATCATCCGGCTGGCCGAGGGCGACTACGACTTCTATGCCGAGGACGCGGACGGGTACCGCGACGGCGATCCGGTCACGATCGGGAAGCTCTTCCTCCTGCGCGGCCGCACGCTGGTGGTCGATCCCGCGAGCTCGCTGCCGTGGATCGAGATCCTCGTCGGCGTCGCGCTGTCGCTGCTCGTCGCGTTCGCGATGGGGTTCTGGGTCACACGGCCCATCAAGCAGATGGTCAAGCAGTCCCGCGAGCTGCTGGCGGGCGAGACCGATCTCACCCAGCGCATCGCGATCAGCTCGACCGACGAGACCTCGGATCTCGCCGAGAACATCAACCAGGTATTCTCGCGCGTGCACGGGCTCGCGAGCGGAGTGCAGACCGCCGCGCTGCACGTCGGTGCGTCGAGCGCGGAGATCAGTGCAGCGGCGCGCCAGATGTTGTCGGGGGTCCGCGATCAGACGCTCAAGATCGAGAGCTCGAGCGCGGCGGTCACCGAGCTGTCTGCCTCGATCCAGCAGGTCGCGGGTAATGCGGCGCAGGCGACCCAGGTCGCCGAGCAGTCGAGCATCGCGGTCAACTCCGCCGTGCTGCGGATGGCGGAGATCCGAGCGTCGGTCGATCTCGCGGCCGCGAAGATGAAAGAGCTCGGCGCGAGCAGCAAGCGGATCGGGAACATCGTCGAGGTGATCCAGCGGATCAGCGAGCAGACCTCGATGCTGGCGCTCAACGCGTCGATCGAAGCGGCGCACGCGGGCGAGCAGGGCCGTGGCTTCGCCGTGGTCGCCGACGAGGTGTCGTCGCTCGCGCGCCGGGTCGGGCAATCGGCGAAGGACATCGAAGCGCTGATCCAGACCGTCAAGGAGCAGACGCAAGAGGCGATCGCCGCGATGGACAACGGCGCGCGCGACGTGATCGGCGGTTCCGAGCTGGTGACCTCGACGCTGACGGGCCTGTCTCAGCTGATCACCGTCGTCAAGGACACCGCCGTCGCCGTCAACGAGCAAGCGATGGTGTCCGACGAGATCGCGCGCAGCATGGACGCCGTGCGCGTCATCGCGGGGGAGATGGTCCACGGCTCCGAGGAGTCTGTCGTCCAGGCCGAGCGCCTGCACGAGCTCGCTTTCTCGCTCGAGGAATCCGTGGCGGGCTTCAACCTCGATGGCTCGAAGATGACGCCGCATCGCACGCTTCCGTCGGGGGCTACGAAGGCGTGACCGACGAGCTCGTTCGTCGACGGATCTGGAGGTTCGTCGCAGCGAGAGCGCTGAACACGTTTGGTCGCGCGGTCGTCAACACGACCGTGTTGTGGGAGCTCTACGAGCGCACCGACGACAAGCTCGTGCTCGCCGGCGTCGGCGTCATGCAGGTGTTGCCGGTGCTCGCGCTGTTCATCCCGGTCGGGATCATCGTCGACCGCTTCGACCGTCGACGGCTGGCGATGGTCGCCGCGCTCGGGACCGGCACGGTCGGCCTCGGGCTCGCCTGTGCGTCCGCAGTCGCGGCGCCGGTCTGGGTCTACTTCGCGCTGCTCGTCGGTCAGGGCTGCGTCTCCGCGATCCACTCGCCGGCGACCAGTGCGTTGCTCGCGAACATCGGACCGCGCGAGGAGCTGCCGCGCGCGAATCGCCTGCTGTCGAGCGTCTCGGAGACCGCGCAGATCTCGGCGCCCGCGTTCGCCGGGCTCGCGCTCGTGCTCGTCGCACCGCAGTACGTCTACGCCATCGTCGGGGCCACGGCCGTGATCTCGTCGCTGTGCTACCGCTCGCTCCCCACGCCACCGCGTCGCGAGGCCAGCAGCGCGGACTGGCGAGAAGGCTTTCGCTTCGTGTTCCGGTCGCCGCTGCTGCTCTCGGCGCTGACGCTCGACATGTTCGCGATCCTGTTCGCCGGCGTGGTCGCGCTGCTGCCCGCGATCGCGACGGATCTCCTCGACGCCGGCCCGCTCGAGTACGGCATCCTCCGCGCGTGTCAGCCGGCAGGTGCGGTGGCGATGGCGATCGCCGGTGGCAGGTTCCCGGCGTGGAAGCAGCCGGGTCGCGTGTTGCTCGTCGTGGTCGCGCTCTACGGGGTCGCCACCGTCGGGATCGGGCTGTCGACCTGGTTGCCGCTGACCGGCCTGCTGTTGTTCGCGTGCGGCGGGCTCGATAATATTTCGGTCGTGATCCGGCTGTCGATGGAGCAGCTGCTGGTCCCCGATGTCGTGCGTGGTCGCGTGGCGGCGGTGCAGAACGTGTTCATCGGCATGTCGAACGAGCTCGGCGCCGCGGAGTCGGGTGT
>JANNBP010000199.1:0-11906 GCA_031385555.1 Deltaproteobacteria bacterium
ATGACATCGGCGACGACGAGACGCCGGCGAGCGCGGGCGATGTCGACGTCGGTGGGCCAGTCGCGGAGGTCACCCTCGGGTTCAGTCACACGTGCGCGCGGCTGACCACCGGTGCGATGCGCTGCTGGGGCTTCGGCGGGGATTCCTTCGCCAACGACGGCGTGCTCGGGCGCGGCGTGTTCGGCTCGGTCGGCGATGACGAGACGCCGGGCTCGATCGCACCTGTCGATGTCGGCGCGAGCGTGAGCAGCATCGATGCGGCGACCACCACGACGTGCGCGGTCACCACCGCCGGCAAGGTGAGGTGCTGGGGGCGCCCGCTCGAGGGCAAGCTCGGCTACGCGAACAACCTGACGATCGGCGACACCGAGACGCCGTCCGCAGCGGGTGACGTCGACGTCGGCGGGACGGTCATCCAGATCTCCGCCGGGTCATCGAACACCTGTGCACGGCTGACGACGGGTGCGGTCCGCTGCTGGGGCAGTGGCTTCAACGGTCGCACCGGGTACGGCACCTTCAACCCCAACAACCCGCAGGCCTCCAACATCGGCGACGACGAGACACCCGCGACCGCCGGCGACCTGTCACTCGGAGGTCCGGCGACGCAGATCTCGGTCGGCACGCAGCATAGCTGTGCAGTCCTCGCGAGCGGTCGCCTCAAGTGCTGGGGCTCGAACGGCATCGGCATCCTCGGCTACGGCAACCTCGACAACATCGGCGACGACGAGACGCCGGCCACCGTGGGTCCGGTTCCCGTGTTCTGAGCTATCGTGGCGCGGTTGGACCTCGACGGCCGCACCCTCGGTGAGTTCACGCTGCGCGAGAAGATCGGCGAAGGTGGGTTCGCCGCGGTGCATCGCGCGGAGCAGCCGGCACTCGGGCGCGAGGCGGTGGTCAAGGTGCTGCACGCGCGGCTCGCCACCACGCCCGAGGTCGCGCAGCGCTTTCTCCGCGAAGCCCGCCTCGCGTCGCGGATCGACCATCCGTACGCCGCGCACGTCTACGCGTTCGGCGCCGAGGCCGATGGCCTGCTGTGGATCGCGATGGAGCTGGTGCGCGGCACGCCGATGGACAAGCTCCTCGAACAAGGCCCGCTGACGCTCGAGCAACTGGTCCCGCTGTTCGAGCGGATCTGCGAGGTCGTGCAGAACGCGCACGATCACGGCATCGTCCACCGCGATCTCAAGCCCGGCAACGTCATGGTGATGACGCGCGGCACCCGCCTGCTCCCGAAGCTGCTCGACTTCGGGATCGCGCGCGCGCTCGACGACGTCGAACCCGACGAGCCGGTCGCCGCGCCGCCTCCCTCGGATCGGCCGATCGATCCGCGTGCGACGACGGCGTGGGTCGAGGTCGAGCGCGACGGCACCCGGCGCGGTCAGGTGATGGGATCGCCGTCGTACATGGCGCCCGAGCAATGGATCGATGCCGGCTCGGTCGGCCCGGCGACCGACATCTACGCGCTCGGCGTGCTCGCGTTCCAGGCGCTGTCCGGTCGCGTGCCCTACTCCGGCACGATCGCCGACGTGCGCGCGTCGCACCTCGAGGCCACGCCACCGGCACTCGGCGCGAAGTTTCCACCGGCCGTCGACGCGCTCCTCGCACGCGCCCTCGCGAAGAAGCCGCTCGAGCGGTACGAGAGCGCGACCGAGCTCGCCGTGGCGATGCGGGCCGCGGCGGGCTTCGAGGATGGAGCGCTGCCTCAGCTCGCACCGGCGATCCGGGAAGCCGCGCTCGCGAGCGTTCAACCGATCGCCGAGGCCGTCGCGGCACTCGATGGCGCACGCAACCTCGATCAAGGCGCCGCGATGATCGGCGGGGTCGCGGCCGTCGCGACTCGCTGGCTCGCGATGGTCGCGCTCGCCGCCCGCACCAGCATCGGCGCCGGTGGTGAGACCGATAGCGAGCCCGTGCGCGAGCGACTCCGCCAGCTCGGGCGCGGCCGGCTCGACGACGCGGGCTGGTTCGCACTCGCCTGCGAGCTGACGCGCCCGTTCAAGGATCGGCGCGGCGCGTATCCGGTCCCCGAGCTGATCGAGCTGCTGCACGGTGAGCTGCCCGCGGCGATCGCGCAGCTTCGCGAGCTGCAGGACCAGCTCGAGCGCCGGGTCCAGCGAGCCAGCACGGAGCGCCGAGCGCTCTACGGCGACGCGATCACCGCCCTCGCGCGCGTCCTCGACATGCTCGCACCGATCGCGGCGTACACCGTGATCGTCCCCGCCGGTGGCCGACCAGAGCGCTGGCGAGGCGTGCGCCGGCAGCCACGGACCACCGCGTCGTTCACCGGCCCGCTGATCGATGGCCGGGCGTTGCTCCTCGATCGCGACGACGCCGCGGTCCTCCAGCTCGCACCCCTCGTCCAGGTCGCGGCACCCGGGCCCGATCGCGAGCTCGAGATGTTCTGGTTCGACGGCAAGGGCGCGCGTGCCGCACGCCTGATCGCGATGCCCGCGGGGTTCGAGCGCTCGGATCCCGCGCTCGACGACATGTTGCGCGCCGAGCTCGGCGGCCTCGACGAGCCCGCGACCACGCTCGAGCCCGACTCGCCGTATCGCGGCCTCGCCCCCTTCACCGAGGAGTTCGCCGCGGACTACGTCGGACGCGAGCGCGAGGTCGAAGCGTTCGTCAACCGGCTGATCTCCGAGCCCTTGCTCGCTGTCGTCGGTCCGTCTGGATCCGGCAAGAGCTCGTTCGTCCAGGCCGGCGTGTTGCCCGAGCTGCCGGCGCAGTGGCGCGCGATCATCCTCCGCCCCGGGGCGTCGCCGCTCGCCGCGCTCGAAGCGCACCTGCAAGCCGCCGGCGTCGAGGCGCGCGGGTTGCGCGACGATCCGGGCACCCTCGCCGAGGCGCTTCGCGAGTCGGCCGCGCGCGAGCACGCGACGATCGTGCTCGTGATCGATCAGCTCGAGGAGCTGTTCACGCTATGCAAGGACGACCGCGAGCGCGCGGCGTTCGCGGCGGCGATCGCCGATGCCACGCGCACCGAGCTCGATCCCATCCGGGTGATCGTCACGCTGCGCGATGATTTTTTGATGACCGCCGCCGGCATGCCGGTGCTCGGCGACCGCCTCGCGCGGGGGCTGCAACTCCTCGCGACGCCCGCGCCCGACGATCTCGAGCGGATCGTCCTCGAGCCGGCGCGGCGAGCCGGGTATCAGTTCGAGGATCCCGCGCTCGCCACCGAGATGGTCGATGCGGTCGTCACGCAGGCCGGTGCGCTCGCGCTGCTGTCGTTCACCGCCGCCGAGCTGTGGAAGCTGCGCGATCGCCACTTTCGCCAGCTGACGCGCAAGGCGTATGTCGCGATCGGCGGCGTCGCCGGTGCGCTCGCGAAGCACGCCGAAGCCACCCTGTCGGAGCTCTCCATCGAGGATCAGCGCCTGGTCCGGATCGCGTTCCGCCACCTCGTCACCGTCGACGGCACCCGCCAGGTGCTGACCGTCGACGAGCTGCATCAGCTCCTCGCGCAGAAGGCGCGGGCCCAACATGTCGTCGATCGGCTGATCGCGGCGCGCTTGCTGGTCGCCTCCGAGGATACCGGCGGCGTCGCGCGGATCGAGATCATCCACGAGGCGCTGCTCGCGGCCTGGCCACGGCTCGTCGAGTGGCGACGCGAGGATGCCGAGGGCGCGCGCCTGCGCGATCAGCTGCGGATCGCGGCCCGGCAATGGGAGTCGCGTGGCCGTCCCCGCGGCCTGCTATGGCGTGACGACGCGCTCGCCGAGTACCGGATCTGGCGCGCGCGACATCCGGGCAGGATGACCGAGGTCGAGGAAGCCTTCGGGCGCACGAGCCTCGACGACGAACGCCGCGGCCGGCGCGTTCGCCGCACGCTGCTGATCACCGCGTTCCTCGTGCTCGGTGGCGGTGCGGCCGTGCTGTTCCAGCTGCGCTCGCAGGCCGCGGCGCAGCGCGAGGAGGCCGAGACCGCGCGCAAGCACGCCGACGAGCAACGCGGTGTTGCGGAGGACCTCACGCACGAGATGGTGCTGGTCAACGCCGAGAGCACCGTCGAGCAGGATCCGACCACCGCGCTCGGTTGGCTGGAGAGGTATCCGGTGAACGCGCCGAAGTGGGACAAGGTCCGCGAGCTCGCGATGCTCGCCCAGTACCGCGGCCAGGCGCGCCACGTCCTCGAGGCCCACGAGCCAAAGCACATCGTGTTCACGCTCGACGAGACGCGGCTGATCACGGCGGGTGACCAGCACATCCAGACCTGGGACCCGACCTCCGGCGCCCTGCTCGGCACGATCGTCCACCACGCGAAGCTGATCCGCGACGCCTACGGCCCGACGCTCGTGGTGCTACCCGACGGCAGGTCGGTGGTGTTCACCGACGAGACCGGCAGCGTGTTGCGCGCGGAGCTCCCGGCGGGGCGACCGAAGCCGCTGCTCTCCGATCGCAGCCCGCGGCTCGCGGTGACACGCGATGGCCGCTACCTCGCGGCCGCCGGGGCGCGCGTCCAGATCTACGAGCTCGCGACCGGCAAGGTCACGCTGCTCGAGTCCTCCACCGGCGAGATCGATGCCCTCGTGTGGAGCGCCGACGGCTCGCGCCTGATCACGGCGGCGAACGACGGCACCATCCGCGCGTGGGATGTGGCGAGCCGGACCGGCCGCCTCGTGCACCGTCACGCGACACCGATCTATGACCTCGACCTGTCACCCGACAGCGCCGAGATCACGTTCTCCGCCGACGACGGGATGTACCTGATCCAGGGCGACCTCGCGAAGCCGTTGCAGCTCGGCGCGTTCGTCATGGCCCCGCGCTTCACCCCCGATGGTCGATCGATCGTCGCCCTCGACTCGCTGGGGCCGAAGCGGTGGAGTGCGACCGGTGCCTCCCTGCCACTCGTCGCCGCGCCGCGCGCCGAGCAACTCGACAGTGGGTTCGGGGCCTCACCGGATCTCCGGCTCGTCGCGTTCAGCACCGCGAGTGGAACGCAGCTCGTCAATCTCGTGACCGGCCGGCGGCGAGATCTCGTCGGCGGACGAGCGGTCCTGAGCGCGGCGATCTCGAGCACCGGCACGCGCGCCGCCGTGATCGGGGGGGACTACCTCGTCCGGATCTGGGAGGTCGATCGCGGGTTGTCGGTTCCCCTCGAGCACTCCCTGGACGTCATCGGCATCGCCATCTCCCCCGACGGCAAGACCGTCGCGACCGGGAGTGAGGACACCACCGTCAAGGTCACCGACCTCGCGACCCGGCACTCGGTGACGCTGCGAGGGCACGACACCGGCGTCCAGACCGTCGCGTTCTCCCCCGATGGATCGAAGCTCCTGGCGGCGGCGTTCGACACGACGGTCAAGGTCTGGGATCTCGCGTCCGCGACCGCGACGTCGCTCCCCCACACCGGACACATCGCCGGTGCGCGGTTCTCGCACGACAGTCGCCGACTGTTCACGGCGACCGATGACAAGGTGCGGATCTGGGAGCTCGCGACCGGGGACGTGCGCGTGTTCGACTATCCGAACATCGTCGCGTTCGATGTCTCGCCCGACGAGACGCAGGTCGTGGCCGGGACCTCCGAGGGGCGCGTCGTCGTCTGGGACCTCGCCGCCGGCACGCCTCGCGAGATCGGCCGCCACGACGACTTCATCGGTGGTGTCCTGTTCTTGCCCGATGGAACCCAGATCGCGAGTCGCGGCGGTCGCGACTCGAAGCGAGATCACTCCGTTCGATTGTGGAGCACGAGACAGGGCACCGGTCGGATCGTGATCCCGAGCCGCGAGACCCTGCGTGCGTTGGCGGTGTCCTCGAAGGGCGAGATCGCCGCCGGTGGCAACGACGGCGTGGTCCGCGTCGTCCGCGCGGATGGTTCGCTGCAGGAGCTACGCGGTCACGCGAAGGCGATCCGCAGCCTCGCGTTTTCGCCCGATGGAGCGTTGCTGATCTCGAGCTCGAACGACGCCACGGTGCGGCTGTGGCGGATCGCTGATGGTGCGAGTCAGATCGTCCAGCGGCATCGCGGCACGATTCGCCAGGTGACGTTCTCGCGCGATGGCCGGCTGGTCGGCTCGGCCAGCGATGATCACACCGCCTGGGTCGGCAGCGTATCCCCCGAGCGCTGTCTCGGACTCTCCCCTCGCGAGCTGTCGCGGCGGATCGGCGAGCTCACGTCGGTCCGGATCGATCGCATCGGCGTGGCGCACCTCGCGACCACGCCACCTCGGTGACCTGACCGCAGAGCTCAGCTCGGTTGACCTCGACCTTCCGTTCCCGACGTCGGTAAGGTTTCGACGTAGCCCGTCCTTACACGCGGCGCCGTCTGCTCGGCTCCGGCGATCGGCGACGAACTTCGAGACCTCCGACGAGAACTTTCCAAGGTGGAGCACGGGCGGTGGTCGCCGGACGCGCTTCGCGAACGCGCGGAGCGCGTGCGTTGGGGACGCGGCCCCGAGCGCGCGCGTTGGGGACGCTCTCGCTGCGATCTGGGCACCCCGATCGCTCTGGCGACGGCGAAGTGATCGCGCTGGTGCTCGTGCACGATGCTCGCCCATACTCGTTTGTTGATCGGCCGGGGCCGGCGTTGCTTCTTCTCGTGCTTGTCGTGGACGCCGTGCAGGACGTCAGCGATCGTTCGCGGCCACGTATCGATCGAGTACACCGTCGCCACATCGGCCATCCGTTTGCGGTTGGGCTTCTCGCCCTTGGACAGTCGCGTCTCGAGGCGATGCGTCGTCTTCTCCGCCTTTTTACGCGTCGCCTCGCGCAGTTCACGATGCAGCGTCGCGATGCCCTTGGCATCGAAGCTGAGCACCAAGAGTTGCTCCGTGTCTTCGGGCTCTCGCAGGCGGCTCCGGTAGAATTCGTCGAAGTCGCGAGCCGCACGGACTGCCAGTTCCTCGGCTTGGCGCTTCGGGACCTCCGCGCCGCTCTGCTTCTTCACCTGCTCGACGGCCTCGTCGAAAGAGGCACGTGCCGCTTCCTCGGCGACAATGCGGCGCACCTCGAGCGAGTACTTCTCGTCGGGGAGTTCCATCGCCGCATCCAGCGGCGCGAGCGCCTCTGCGCCCGCGGCCTGGTACAGCTTGCTGCGCGCTGGTCTCTGTCCCACTTTCAAGCCGCGTGCTGCACTACACCGCGTCCCGGATCTCCTCGTCGCTGCTCAGCGATGAGATCCACACCCGTCCACCGGACGCTCACCTACTTCTCGAACCTGCCCCGGAATTCCCTTCCACTGATACAAATATGCTTTCTATTTGAATCCTTGTAGTACTGCAAGAATCCCATTGCCGCGTCGGCCTTACTCCAGAATAATAATCTAACAACGTAGCCCGTGTCTCCTGGTCGTTCAGCAACAATTGCCTCGCTGCCTTTACCAACGGGTTTCCACGTGGTTCCATTCACGGTTATCGTGTCGCCTTGATAGGAAATGTTGAGGCTTGGGATCGCCGCCAGTACCGCTTGCGCCTCGGCTCCACATCCGGGCCATCGCTTTCCATCAATGGTCACAGATGCATCTCCGACGTTTTCCAACAAGTAACTCCCTTGTGGCGTACCGGAAAGCGCCGACGTGCTCAAGAACAAGCAAGGAAGGAAGGAAAGCGACGATATTCTCATCATGGACAGTCGAATGTCTCTGAACATGCAGTAGCACAGGAATGGAAGGCCTGGTAACTAAACTGACAGTGCGTACTGGTTCCCCCAGAAGTTGGTGAGCCACCAGGCTCGATGTTGGGCGCATCCACACAGGCGTTTGCCGACGCTGCGCAATCAAGCCTGCAAGTCCTGCAGGTTGGTTGCGGGGGAACGTTAGGGTAGTGCCAGTCATCCCCGTCTTGAGGGCACGGATTATTAAAGATCCCACTGCACGCAGTTACGGATCCCAAACCACCGAATGCATAGCCACCACCACCCCAATTATGCGGCTCGCTCCAATTGCCAGTGCTTTGGCCACCGCCACCGCCACCGCCACCGCCGCCGCCACCATCATTACCTCCGCCTGAACCACCTCCCCAAAGGCACTCGAGTTGTGAATTGGATCCGAGATTCTCAAATCCTGGACCACCAGAGCCACATAGTTCATTGAAGGATAGGTTCGCCATTCGACCATCTGGATCATTCTTTCCTACTGGGTCACTAGCCACGTACACATAGGCCGCCCAGGTTTCGTCGACGAGTGGATCGGTCTGTAGATAGACTCCGATCCAGGGATCGTACATACGATACCCATTCAGAACGACACCCGGCCGGTGTTGGGTTAGTCCATCGTTCATCCAGGCGACGGTCTCCTCGTCCTTGTACTGCCCAGCGAACAAGATCGGCTGAAAAATGCTCGTGCCGGTGAGAATCTTGTCGTTGCCCCACGCGTCAGGATTGATTGTCCAAACGCGAACCGCAGCTCCTGACGCCGGCCACAACATCATGTCGATCGGGCGGTTCATCTCGTCGGTCGAGACATAGCGTTTCGATGTCGTCACGCTCGGGTAGTCGGTTTGCCAGTACGCGACGAGCTTGTCGCCGAGCCAGATGAGCTGGAACATGCTGTACGTCGCCGACACCGAGGTGTCTGGTGTGTACTTGACCTCGGCGAGCCGGTCGAGCGCGTCGTAGTAGAAGAACCACGTGGCGGTCTTCAGCGTGGTCTCGTTGTAGAACGACTTGAAGACCCGGCGATTCTTCGCGTCGAACGCACTCGCGACATCGTAGAAGTTCCACGAGGCGCCGGGCTTGTACTCGCCGCGGACGTTCGTGACGTTGTGGCGGGCGTCGTACTCATAGGACCGGCTGTCGTGGGTCAGCGTCGAGCTACTGTCATCTGCTTGGCGGTCACCGTACAAGCCTCGTTGAAACCCCGTGGTCCCGATCGCGGGGGTTCCGGTGGTCTGATCGACGGAATCGATCCAGTGGGTCGGGCCCCAGATCGACGTGTACAGATTGACGTTGTGGCTCACGCCAGTCGAGCCTGCGATCGGACGGAGAAACGACTTCCAGTCGCCCGCCGCTTTGAACGGCGGAGCGGCGTTGTGGTTGTTCTTGAGCGTCGTGCCGCTGGTCGGACAGGACCCAGCGGTCGTCGCCTCGCAGACGACGCGATCTTGCAGGTCGTACGTGTAGAACGAGTCGTACCGTCCGGCGATGGTGGGGTCGCTCGGAAAGTAGTCACGCGAGATCGTGCGGCCCTTGAAGTCCTCCGCGATCGTCACCGAGCTTTGTGGACTGGTGCCATCAGTCTTCTCGACGATGTTGAGCGTCTGGCGGTACGCGAGATTTCGAACGATGCGCGTTCGGAGTTGCCCGGTGCCCGGCGAGTTCTTCTGGTTGTACTGACTCACCGGGCCGAACGGTTCGTAAAGGATGTTGTCGATGATCGGCGTGGATGTGTTCGTGCGCCACAGGGCCGCGATCCGGTCGGTGTCGGAGTTGCTCCCGGCGGACCCGAAGGTTGCACCGAGCACGGTCGCCGACGGCAACGTCGTTTGCTTGAGCGCGCCATTCTTGGTCCAGGCGTAGACGTGCGCTGCGGTGCGACCATTGTCGTCCTGGATGTACTCGTGCGTCTTCCGACCGGCGGCATCGTAGCCATACCAGGTCTCCTGCTCGAGCGTGTAGTCGCCGTCGGGGCCCGCCGCTGTGGTGCACATCAACTTGACCTTCACGTAGGCTAGCCGACCTCCCAGGTTCGTACACGAGGTTCCTCCTGGACACGCTGGTGCGCCGGTGAGCCCGTCGTAGACGCTCATGATGTCCGGCACGTTAGACGTGGTGTTGCAGACACCGGCGTAGTCCGCCGCGAGAGAGCGGCCGAGGTGATCGAACGTGAACGAGTGCGCTAGCTGGTAGATGGTTCCAGCTGCCTCCTTCAGCACCGTGCGTCGCCCGGCCTCGTCGTAGACATGTAGGTTAAACGTCTGCGCGTAGTTGTGGAGGAAGTCGGCGCCGGAGATCTTGACCGTGCGACTCAGGTCATCGCGCGTGGAGCCGATGATCTTGGAGTCCCCATCGGTCACCTGGCTCTGGCCTCCGAGCCAGCCGAACAGCACGGACCAGGTGTCGAACGCGGAGAACCCCGACGTGTAACGCCTCTCGCTCGTGACGCGACCCTCGGTGTTGTAGGTCCACTCGGTCTTGCCGAGGTTCGTGGCGCCGTCGAGCGCGGTGACGCTGCCGAGCAGGCCGCGCGGGTCCCACGCGAGGCCGGTCCACTTCGCCGTGTTGACCGGGTTGATCATCTTCTCCAGCCGTCGCGAATCGAAGTAGGTGAGCTCCTGCCGTTTCTTCACGGTGCCCGCCGCGTCCTTGAGCTCGGTCTTGATGACGAGCCCTTCATCGGAGTACGTCAGCTCCTGGGTTTCACCGGTCGAGAGCGCGTTGCAGTCGTCGCGGCGCTTGGTCTGCGAGAGGCGACCGCGGCTGTCGTACTCGTAGATCAGGCAGCTGCCATCCGGCCGGGTGAGCTGGGTGAGCCGCAGGGCGGAGTCGCGCGCGTAGTTCGTGACGAGATCGAGGCTGTTGGTCGTGCAGTTGGTCTGTCCAGCCATCTGCTCGCGCCGCTGGGTGAGGAAGCCGCGCGCGGCACTGAACGTCTGGCACGAGATCGTTCCGTCGACGTCCGAGACCGAGGTCGCATTGCCCCAGAAGTCGTACGTCAGGGAGGATTGGGTGAGGAAGGTGGTCGCGTCCTTCTTGCGCTTGTAGTTCTGCAGGAAGCCGTCCTTGATCGGATCGGTGGGCGCCGACCAGTACTCGAACTGCGTCACGTCATCGGCGCTCGCGAGCGGCCCGTCGATCTCCGTCAGCTGCCCCTTCGCGTTGTACGAGTACCCGGTGATGTAGGTGAATGCTTGATTGGCTGCGCTCGCGTCGAGGGTCGTTCCCGTCGAGGTCGTGCTGGAGAGCAGGCCGTCTGAATTGTACGAGTAGATGATCCGAGCGCATCCAGTGGCGGAGCTGACGTTGCAGCTCGCGCGATTGGCGTCGAGGTCACTCATTCGGCGGGTCTCGGTGACCCGACCAGGAAAGCTGGTGTTCCCGTAGTACAGGAACATCTCCCGTGTGCCACCGCCATTGGCGGCGCTCGAGTCGTTGTCGCCGTAGACGATCCGCGTCGGCATGCCGTTGGCGTCGAACTCCTTGGTCGTGTAGTTGTTCGACGGATCCTTCACGGCACCGAGATCGAGCGCGTTGCCCACGGTCTTCCACACGTGATCGATCGCCTCGAGGCAGGCCCCCTCGCAGGCCTCGCTGTTGCCGGCGAACGCGCTCACGCTCGTGATCACGTCCTCGCTCGGGCTCGAGATCGTCAGGCAGCGGGCGCCGCGGAAGCATTGGCCGGTGGCGCCGGCGCCCGTCTTGCCGCCGCACAGGTTGCCCGTGCCGCAGTCGGCGTCCGTGGTGCAACTCGTGGTGTTCGCCTTGTGGAAGTAGAGAGCGGTCTTGTTCGACCCGGTGCACTGGGCTCGCGCGGGTGCGAACTCGTAGCCGACGAGGCCACGCGGCGTGTCGACGCGGACGATCTTTCCCGCCGTGGCTCCGTCGTAGACGAAGTTGACGAGGGCCTTTCCTCCACCGTCTTGGATCGAGGTCAGGTAGCTCGAGGTGTAGACGTTGGTCTGCGCGAGCTGAGATCCGATGGTGACGCTCGTCAGGTTTCCGCTCGTGTAGCCGAACGTCGTCGTGTGCTGATCGCTCCAGGCTCCCGACAGGTAGATCTGGAACTTCATCGAGGTCATCACGCTGCCCGTGTAGCCGAACAGGAGCTGACGCTTGTAAGAGGCGTCGATCACCCGCGAGAGCTGCGCGTTGCCGTCGTATTCGAGGGTCACCACGTTCGGGGTCGCGAGGCTGTCGCGGATCAGCTTGAGGCGGCCGGCGCTGTCGTACTGCATGCTCGCGCCGTCGAGCATCTTGAGCTCGTACTCGTTCGGCGACGCGAGCCGCCGCTTGAATTCCTTGAAGTGATG
>JANNBP010000215.1:0-22286 GCA_031385555.1 Deltaproteobacteria bacterium
CGAGCTCGCGACGCTCTTCGGGTGCGAGCTCGTCGTCGAGAAAGGCCATCGCCAGCGTGTCGATGCTCTGACACAGCATTTACTTGCCGCTTCCTTTGGCAGCGCGCTCGACGCGATACGCATCGAGATCGATCGCGACGGCGGACTTGGCTTGAGGGGGTTGTTCGGAGCTCGGCTCGGCCGCGGCGCTCTCGCGCACGTAGCCTTCCGCCAGAGCGAAGTCACGCAGGGCAGCAGCGAGCAGCTTGCGTCCGCGGAACAGTCGGCTCATCACCGTCCCGACCGGCGTCTGCATGATGTCCGCGATCTCCTTGTACGACAGACCTTGAACGTCGCACAGCACGACCGCGGTGCGGAAGTCATCCGGCAACGCTTCGAGGGCGCGCTGGACGTCATCGCTCACGCTGCGGTCGAGTAGGGCGCGCTCGGGGTTCCGCTGCACCGACGCGTCCGCGTGGACGAGCACGCCATCGGTGGCGTCCTGCTCGGCCGTCGCGGCATCGAGCACCTCGCGGCTGCGCTTCTTCCGCTGGTACTCGTTGATGAAGGTGTTGGTGACGATGCGGAGCAGCCACGCTTTGCAGTTCGAGTCTTGCTCGAACGAGTCCCAGAACCGGTAGGCGCGCAGCAGCGCGTCTTGCACCAGATCCTCGGCATCGCGAGGGTTGCGGGTCAGTCGGTACGCCGCGCCGTAGAGCGCGTCCACGTGCACCAAGGCCTGCCGCTCGAACTCGGCGCGCTTGGTACTGTGGGTACTATGAGCTGCCTGCATTCGGGGGTCTTTACCTTCGCGCACGACCCTATTGTTCCCGAGCCTTGAAGGTTTGTACGCCCATCGAGACAGTCAGGATCCCGGCAGGCTAACTCGCTGGAATCTCAGCCCTTGAAGGGCGTGTACGCGACCGACAAGGCCTCGGCGACCGCCGGGTGCGGGACCGTGCCCTTGTACGTGTTGATGCCGGTGACGATGTGCGGCACCGCGGCGATGGCCTTCTCGAGGCCGTGGTCGGCGAGGGTCTGGACGTACTTGATCGTCGCGTTGGTCAGCGCGTAGGTCGACGTCCGCGGCACCGCGCCGGGCATGTTCGCGACCATGTAGGCGATGACCTCGTGGATCAGGTACGTCGGGTTGTCGTGGTACGTGGGCTTGGCACCCTCGACGCAGCCGCCCTGATCGATCGACACGTCGACGATCACCGAGCCCGGCTCCATCCGCTTGATCATCGAGTCGGTGACCAGGCGCGGGGCGCGCGCACCGGCGAGGAGCACCGCACCGATCACGAGATCGCTCTCGAGCACGGCGCGCTCGATGCTCAGCGGATCCGAGTACTGGGTGCTGATGCGACCCGAGTAGATGTCGTCGAGGTAGGCGAGCGTCTTCAGATTGACGTCGAGCACGGTGACGTTCGCGCCGAGGCCGACGGCCATCTTGACCGCGTTCGCGCCGACGACGCCGCCACCGATCACGGTGACGCGGCCACGCTTGACGCCCGGCACGCCGCCGAGCAGGACGCCCTTCCCACCGCGCTCGCGCTCGAGGAACGTCGCGCCCGCCTGGACGCTCATCCGACCGGCGACCGCGCTCATCGGCGTCAGCAGCGGCAGATCACCGGGCGATGGCTCGATGGTCTCGTATGCGACGCCGTTGACGCCACGGTTCAGCAGCTCCTTGCCGAGCTCGTGCGCGGCGGCCAGGTGGAGATACGTGAACAACAACAGATCTTTCTTCATCAGCGCGAACTCGGGCGCGATCGGTTCTTTGACCTTCACGACCATGTCCGCCTGCCCCCAGACCTCCTCCTTCGTCGCGACGATCGTCGCGCCCGCGCTGACGTACGCCTCGTCGGGGATCGCCGAGCCGCCGCCGGCACCTTGTTCGACGAGGACGGTGTGGCCCCGCGCGGTGAGCGTGGCGACGCCGGACGGGGTCATGCCGACGCGAAACTCTCGGTTCTTGATCTCTTTAGGAACGCCGATGCGCATGTGTGTGGGCGCAGTATCGTCCCGCGGCGACCGTGGATCCATCGGCCCAGGCCGCGAATCGCCTGACGCAGTTTGTCAGAACGCACGCGAGATCAGACGGGCGGGCAACCGCCGGCGCAGACCGCTCCATACGCCGTGTTCGAGGTCGAGCTCGCCGGCCGGGTGCGACCACACAACGCACAGGTGACCGGCGGCAACTCCGGTTGTGGTGCGTGACGCTCCTCGAGCACGGCCTCCACTCGCCGCTCGAGGACCTGCGCATCGAGGTGGCCGGCCGCGACCAGCATCTTCGACATCACCGAGACGAGCGCTCCGAGCTCGTCGATCACGACCTGCTGCTGACTCACGCACCGCCGCAGGGTCTCGACATCGCGTGCGGTGTCGACGTCCGACATCACGAGCGCCTCGAGCGCCTCGGCCTGTTGCCGGTCGTTGAACGAGGTGAAGAACTGCCGGTAGAAGGGGCTGCGTAGCATCGTCGCCATCGCGTGATGATACGTGAGGCCACGCCGTGTTCAGAAGTCGATGTTGTGGTTCGCGAACACCGCTTCCACGCATCCAAGCTGGGTTCCGCACGCCGAGCCGTCGAGGCAGTCGATCATCTCCTCGACGATGTCGGGCGCGATGAACCGCACGAAGCCGAGGTCGTCGGTCTCGACGCTTCCGGTGACCTCGCAGAGCGCTTCGACGTCCTGTGGTTCCAGACAGGTGCCGAGGTTGGCCCGACACGCCGTCTCCCACTCGTCGTGGACCGCGAGCGGCTGGACCTCGAGCACGCACGGATCGTCGTCGGCGCCACAGGCGAGCGCGGCGGTACACTCGAAGACCGTCTCGACCGCATCTGCGCGTGCCCACCCGACCATGTCCGCCGTGCACCCGGAGACGCAGGAGGCGAGATCGGTCTCGGTCCCGCAGTCGATCTGCTGCTGACAGTCGGGGGTGCAGAACCCCTCGGCGTCCGATTGCGAGATCGCGTCGCTGCCAAGCGACCCACCGGAACCACCGCACCCGACCACGAACAAAACCATCGCTAGTCTCTTCATCTCGCGATCCCTACACGCCGATGCACCCCTCGAGGTGCGTCTCTCGCCCGTCTCACTCGGAGGCGGCGGCTTCTTCGTCTTTGCCGTGGCACTTCTTGTACTTCTTGCCACTGCCGCACGGACACGGATCGTTGCGGCCGACCTTCGGTCGCTCGCGACGCACCGGTTCGCCCTTCTCACCATCGGCCTGCTGAGCGGCAGCCGCCTGACCCCCTCGGCGTCGCCCACCGGCACGTCCGGTTGCAGCGGCCACGGCGGCATCCTCCTCGGCGTTCTCTTCCTCGGACTTGTTCGAGGCGCCCCGCTCGACGAGCTGGCGCTCCTTTTCGCGGATCTCCGGCGCTTCGTCGCGCTGGATCTGGACCTTGAACAGCTTGGTCACGACGTTGGTCTGGATCCGGTCCATCATCTCGCCGAACAGCGAGAAGCCGGCCTTCTTGTATTCCTTCTTCGGGTCCTTCTGACCGTAGCCCTGCAGGCCGATGCCTTCGCGGAGCGCCTCCATCGTCTTGAGGTGCTCGATCCATTGCTGGTCGATCTCCTCGAGTGCGAACGCGCGCTGGCAGTACATCAGCATCGGGCGCGACAGCTCTTTCTCGCGCTCCGCGAGCCGCTTCTCGATGATCGGCCAGACCTGCGCCGCGGCCTCGTCGGGGGTGCCCGGTTTCAGGTCGAAGTCGGTCTGGAACATCTCGCCGAGGGTGTCCTCGAGCTCGTCCCAGTCCCACTCGTCGTCGGGGACGTCGGCCGGCATCGCCTGCTCGATCACCGCGGCCATCTTCTGATCCGCGAGGTCGTACATGCGCTCGCGCTGCTGGATCAGCGACGCGCAAACTTCCTTGGTGGCCCACTCGACGAGGTCCTCGTCGCCGTAGCGCTTCTCGAGATCGAGGAGCACGCCGTACTGCTGCCAGATCGAGGCGCGCAGCACGCGCCAGCCGGCTCGCGTATCGCCGACGTCTTCGCCGGCCGCGATCTTCTCGTCGCGCTCCTTCACGCGCGTCCGGATCTGTTCGATCTGCTTCTCGAGCAGCGGCTTGATCTCGGGCGTCAGCGACTCGACCGTCCAGTCACCGCTCGAGGTGACCGGCTCGGGCGTGATGCCGGCCTTCTGCTCTTCTTCGTTCGCCTCGCGGTGATAGCGACCCTCGAGGATCTGGCGGCGCAGCGCGTAGATCGTCTTGCGCTGCTGGTTCATCACGTCGTCGTACTCGAGCACGTTCTTGCGCTGATCGAAGTTGCGACCTTCGACCTTCTTCTGCGCGCCCTCGATCGACCGCGTGACCATCGGCGACTCGATGGGCACATCTTCCTCGAGCCCGAGGCGCTCCATCAGGCCCGTCATCCGGTCGAGGCCGAAGATGCGGAGCAGGTCGTCCTGCAGCGACAGGTAGAACCGCGACGAGCCCGGATCGCCCTGGCGACCCGCGCGACCGCGCAGCTGGTTTTCGATGCGGCGCGACTCGTGGCGCTCGGTGCCGATGATCTTGAGGCCGCCGGCGGCCAGCACTTCCTGGCGCTCGTCCTCGCACTGCTTCTTGAACTTCGCGGTGAGCTCGGCGAGGCGATCCTCTCCGTCGGGGAGCTTGCGTGAAGCGCTGCCACGGTACGGGCTGTCGCCTTCGCCTGCTTCGCCTTCGTTCGGCGTGAGCTGCGCTTCCTCGACGTTCCCCGCGACCTTCGCTAGCTCCTCGGCGAGCGCTTCCTTGGCCATCACCTCGAAGTTGCCGCCGAGCAAGATGTCGGTGCCGCGACCGGCCATGTTGGTGGAGATCGTGATCGCGCCCTTGCGACCCGCCTGCGCGACGATGCTCGCTTCGCGCTGGTGCTGCTTCGCGTTCAGCACGTTGAAGGGAATGTCCTTCGACTTGAGGATGTTCGCGACGACTTCGGACTTCTCGACGGACACCGTGCCGACCAGCACCGGCTGACCGCGCGCATAGCAGTCCTCGATGTCGGAGACGACGGCCTTGAACTTGCCGACCTCGTTCTTGTAGACGAGATCTGGCTGATCCTTGCGAATCAGCGACTTGTTCGTCGGGATCACCGAGACATCGAGCTTGTAGATCTGATGGAACTCGGCAGCTTCCGTATCGGCCGTACCGGTCATGCCGGACAGCTTCTTGTACATGCGGAAGTAGTTCTGGAACGTCACGGTGGCGACGGTCTGGTTCTCTTCCTCGACGGTGACGCCTTCCTTGGCCTCGATCGCCTGGTGGAGCCCATCGCTCCAGCGCCGCCCCGGCATCTTGCGGCCGGTGTGCTCGTCGACGATGACGACCTTGCCCTCTTCGACGTGGTAGTTGACGTTGCGCTTGTACAGCGTGTGCGCGCGCAGACCCTGCTGGACGTGGTGGACGAGCGCGATGTTCGTCGCCTCGTAGAGGTTGTCGACGCCGAGCAGCTTCTCCATCGTCTCGACGCCATCGTCGGTGAGCATGGCGGAGTGCGCCTTCTCGTCGACGGTGTAGTCGACCTCGCGCTTGAGGCGCGGGATCATGCGGTCGATCTTGACGTAGAGATCCGCGGACTCTTCGCCGCTCCCGGAGATGATCAGCGGGGTGCGGGCTTCGTCGATCAGGATCGAGTCGACCTCGTCGACGACCGCGTAGTTCAGCATCCGCTGGACCATCCGGTCCGGCGACTGCTTCATGTTATCGCGCAGGTAGTCGAAGCCGAACTCGTTGTTCTGGCCGTAGGTGATGTCCGAGTTGTACGCGGCCTGGCGCTCGATATCGTCGAGACCGTGGACGACGACGCCGGTCGAGAGTCCGAGGAAGCCGTGCAACCGGCCCATCCACTCGGCATCGCGCTTGGCGAGGTAGTCGTTGACCGTGACCACGTGGACGCCCTTGCCGGCGAGCGCGTTCAGGTACGTCGGGAGCGTCGCGACGAGGGTCTTGCCCTCACCGGTGCGCATCTCGGCGATCTTGCCCTGGTGCAGGATGATCCCGCCGACCATCTGGACGTCGTAGTGGCGCATCTTGAGGACGCGCACCCCGGCTTCGCGGCACAGCGCGAACGCCTCGGGGAGGATCTCGTCCAGCGTCGCGCCCTTGTCGAGCCGGCCCTTGAACTCGCCGGTCATCGCCTTGAGCTCGGCGTCCGTCTTCTTCTGCATCGACGATTCGAGCTCGTGGATGCGAGTCACGATCGGTTGGAGCTTCTTCAGCTCGCGCTGGTTCTTGCTGCCGAAGATCTTCTGTAGAAGTCCCATAGTTGTGCCGACGGCGCGGTCTTACCACGTCTCGTTGTTAGCGGACGGGGCGGAAGCTTCGAAGGAACGACCAGCCGTGATTCTTGAGATCAAACCTGGTCTTGCATTTTGCGACACGGCGGCCGGCGTCATCGCGAATCTCCGCAGGAAGCTCGGTGAACGTGCGTAGCGGAGAGGTCCACTTGATGTCCTTCTGACCGGTCAGCTCGTAGCCGCGCCCGTCGTCACCGACGAAGGCGAGCTCGTATCGAATGATGCGCTGTCCAATCGGCCGAATCGTGATCACGCCCGACACCGGCGCACCCTCGACGATCGGCGGGGCGTAGATGACGCCCGAGACGTCTGCCTTGCCGTCCGCGAAGTGCTGCCTGGTCGAGGGCGCGAACGCGGTGATCTCGAAGCGAAACGGGTGCTCCCCCGACGCGCCGTCCATCTCGAGGGTGCCGGCCATCGTCTCGGCGAACTCGAAGCCCATGAGCGAAAGCCTACCCGAAAACGTCGACGGGCCACCCCTCGAAGGGCGGCCCGTCTGCTCACTCAAAGGATGTCGAGGTCCAACCGGGTTGGACGGGTCCGGGGCCTGAGCCCCGGATCAACTCAGATACCGCCGGTCGTGGTCTCGCACGAGTGGAAGGTGAAGTTCTCGCAGGTGCAGTTGCTGTCGCCCGGCTGGCAGAGGCCGCCGCCCGGGGTGGTGCAGTTCGTACCCGTCGCGACCGACGAGCACTCGCCGGAGCGGGCCGAGCAGTCCTCGAAGTGCTGGAGCTCTTCACAGACCGGGGGTGCTTCGCACTGCAGGATGTTGTTGCACGCGCCGGTGTAGCAACCGTCGAGGATGAGCGGCGTGGTGCCGACGCCGCAGACCGGCGGCTTCTCGTTGCAGGTCAGGGTGCCGACGCAGTAGCCGGCCGGGTCGAGCCCGAAGTGGCACGTCTCGCGCGCCTCGTCGCAATACGCTTCCGTGGTGCCGAGGAGATCCTGGGCCTGGGTGTCGGTGGTGCAGACGCAGGTCGCGGTGCAGGCGCCGTCCTGGCAAACCTCACCGGTCTGGCACTCGATGTCCGCCGAGCAGGTCGCCGGGACGCACGAGCCACGATCGTCGCAGATGAAGCCTTCCGCGCAGTCCTCGTTGGTGGTGCAGAAGCCCGCCTCCTCGCAGGTGCCAGCGGCACCGCAGTAGCAGCCGGCCGCGCAGTCCGCGTTGTCCTCGCAGGCGAACCCGGGCTGGCTGGGCCCGCTCGGGTTGTCGTCCGACGCGCCGAAGTAGAGCTCGCAGCTAGCGAGGGTGGTCACAGACAGCGCCGCCAGACAGGCGAAACGGAGAGAGGCGAAGAGCTTGGTCATGATTGATTGGTCCTTTGGAGCGAGCGGTAGTCGTACCGCAAAGCATTGGTCGTGCCATTGCGGCAACGGGATCGAACTATTCGAGAATCCGTGAACGCGAGACCCGCGAATCGGATCTGGTGAGAACCAGCGGTCGAGATCCTGACAAAAATGCCCGGAAATTCGCCAGGAATGACGAATGGCCCACCAGATCCGGGATCTCGCGGGGCTGCTCCCGACAGGTCGGCATGTCGCAGGTTGCGGCACCTGACCCCGACAGTGTGAACGGCTGGCGACACCCCCTGTATCGATCCACCACGGCAGGACCGGGTACCTTCCCCCGCATTTCCGTGCGATTGGAGGCAGATCCGCTGCCGGGTTTTGACGTTTGATGACGCATGCGCGTGTTGCTGGTGGTCGCCTTGATCCTTGCCCTCCCTCGCCGGTCGACCGCCGAGATCAACATGGCCGACTCGATCGAGTGGATGACCGCCGATTCAGACCGGGTCGTGGTCGCCAGGGTTGCCACGCTGACCGAGACGAAGGGACCCGGGCAGGTCGTCTGGGTCAAGGTCACGTTCGCGATCAGCGAGACGTTGAAGGGACCCGATGCGAAGCAGGTCGACGTCATGGTTCGTCACCTGACCGGCGACCCGCCCGCGAAGTGGAAGGCCGACAACCGCGAGCTCCTGCTGTTCCTCGTCGATGCCAAGCGACGTGCGATCCGCGACGGTGAGTGTCGGGAGGGGGCGAGCTGCACGAGCGCCTACACGCGAGCTCCGTTCGCTCTCCGTGGAGGGCGGTGGGGTGAGGGCGACGCGCTGAAGCTCGACGGCAGTGCGCAGGCGTTCACGATCACCCACGACGTGATCGGCAAGCGCGCCGAGCTGATCGCGAAGGCCAAGGCGACCGCGGCGTCGAAGGCGACCCAGGCGTTCCAGCTCGATCTCCCGCTCGATAGCCCGGCGGGCCGTGCGCTCTATGGTGGCAGCGTGGTGTTCCTCTATGTCCCGATCGATGCCGCGCTCGAGCAGGCGGCGATCACGTGGATCGCGTCGACCGATGCCCGCACGCGCGCGCAAGGCATCGAGGCCCTCGCTCACTTTCAATCGCGCGCGAACACCGAGCGCCTCGAGAAGCTGCTGCTCGATCCCGCCACGCACGACCTCACCGAGGGAGATCGGCCGACGGTGCGGCGCTTCTTCGTTCGCAAGCGCGCGCACGACGTGCTCCGGGCGTGGGGGGTGCCGCACACCACGCCACCGATCGATACGAAGCCCTAGGTGCCGTTACAGGCGTCGAGGCAGCTCGAGCCGCCGCTCACCGGATCGTTCTTACACCAACCATCGATGCAGTCGTCGTCGGAGAAACACGACGCGCCCGCGGCCTTGCCGGAGTTGCAGGTAAAATTCTCACCGCCGTCGGGATTGGAGCAGCGAAGCGGCGCCTGGCACTCGTCGGCCCCGACGAAGCACGTCGCGCCCTCGGGGAGCCGCGTCCCGCAGGTGCCCTCGAGGCAGCGCTCGCCCTCGCATTCCTCGTCGATCTGGCACGCCTCGCCGTCCCGCAGCTGACCGATCAGCGGCGACACGCAGTAGGTCTCGCGATAGCGATAGGCCTGCTGGAAGTCACCGCACTCCTGGACCTGGAGCGCGTCGATGCAGGCGTGCGCCAACGCCTCGTCGAACACGACCGTCTGGCGATCGATCGCATCGCGGATCTGCGTCGCGTAGAGCGGCGCCTGGTGCGAGGTCACGCAGTCGACCGTCTGGCCATCCGACGACGTCCACCAGTCGTTGTACTCGGCCGCGGTGCAGCACTCGCGCATCGCCTCGCAATGGGTCACGCCGAGCTCGTTCCAGTAGTTGTCGACGCCGTAGCCGTCGCTGTCGCCGCCGCCTGGAAAGCACCCAGCGAGCAGCACGAGCGCGAGAGCCGAGGTTTTCATGATGAGAGTCCTCTCAAGTTGCGTGCCGACCCCGAGCCTTGTGTGTTCGGGACGTTGTCGCCCGTTCGTGAACCCAAGTGGTCGATCTGACGGGCGAAGTCCGACGCGGATGTCAGAGGCTAGACGCATGGACATGCTCCGAGGACACGCGACCACCCACGGTTGGGAACCGCGCGCGCAGGATTCGCGCGATCTTTCGTGCGACATCCCCGGCGAGCCCACTCTGGGCCGCCGTGCGTAAACAAGTCTTGTACCTTGCACTGCTCTCCGGGTGCGTGACCGTAGAACCCGACGAAGCCTGGGAGCAGTTTCGCGACCACGCCACGCGCGAGGTGGATGGCCGGACGATCTATGTCGTCGAGTGGGACCGCCCGTTGAGTCTCGACGAGTTGCGCGACTACTACGATCAGCACGTCGCCGACGATGGCGCCGGTGCGGTTCAGCAAGCCAGCACCGTGGCGACGACACCGCAGGGCGACGACCTGTGGAGCGTCGCCGATCGCCAGCACCTCACGTACTGCGTGTCGGATGCGTTCGGTGCATTCAAGACGCGGGCGGTCGCCGAGATGGCGCGCGCCACCCGCGCGTGGGAGGCCGAGGCGCACGTCAACTTCGACTACCTGCCCCAGCACGACGCGACCTGCGATCAGTTCAACCAGGGTGTGAAGTTCGCGGTCCGACCGTGGACCTCGAGCGGTGCGTGCGCGTTCTTTCCGTCGGGGAGCGCGTCCTGCACGCCGCGCACGCTGCAGATCAACTTCGCCGATCTCGACAACCCGGTGCGGAAGCTCCAGCAACCGCTGCTGAACACCGTCGGCGTGTTCCGGCACGAGCTCGGTCACATCCTCGGCCTGCGCCACGAGCAGGTGCAGGCGCCGAACAGCGGCGGCTGTCCGGAGAGTGGTTCGTTTCGTCCGGTCACCACCTACGATCGCGCGTCGGTGATGCATTACCCGCAGTGCGGCGGCCTCGTCGACTCCGATCTCTCGATCTCCGACTCCGACGCCGCCGGCATCCGCATCCTCTACGGCGCGAGTCTCAGCCCGTACGATCAACACTTCGTCGTCGGGAACGTCGACAGCGATCAGCGCCTCGACATCATCCAAGCGGTCCGTGGGGCCGGAACCCTTCCGATCTGCCGGTACGTCGGCAGCGGCTTCTCGTGCACCACCCCGAGCGCGACGTCGTACAACTGGGACACGCGACAGCAGGTGCTGACCGGCGACTTCAACGCCGACGGCACGACCGACGTCGCGCAGGCGTTCTTCCGCTGGGGCAGCATTCCGACCTGCTTGTCGGGCAGTAACGGCGGCGCGTGGAACTGCAACAACCCGGCTGCGCCGCTCATCGCGCACGCGGGGGACGATGACGAGACACGGTTCCTCGTCGGTCGGTTCGACTACCCCTATGGCGATGACGTGATCGAGATCAATCGCTCGTCGAACCAGGTCCTGACGTGTCTGTCGACGGCGACCTCGACCGCGGCGAGCTGGAACTGCAAGACTGCGACGACGACGTTCCCCGCCGTGGCGAGCACGGAGCAGGAGTTCCTCGTCGGGGAGGTGGATGATCCCTGGATCGCGCAATTCAACGACGTGATCTCGACGCACCGCGGTCAGAGCTCGCTACCCGTCTGCCACGCGAACGGCTCGGGTGGGTGGTACTGCGACAACTACGCGGCGACCGTCTACAACGCGGGCAGCAGCGAGCAGCGGTTCCTGACCGCGGACATCCAAGGCGATCAACGCACCGACGTGCTCCAGACGTTTCGCGGGTGGCACAGCATTCCGACGTGTACGGCGACGGCGAACCGGTACGGGACGTTCGCCGGTTGGACCTGCCGCAATCCCGCGGCGACGATCTTCGACTCGGGTAGCCACGAGCAGCAGTTCCTGGCCGGCGACTTCGACGGTGACGGCCGGGCCGATGTCGTCCAGACGTGGCGCGGCTGGAGCAGCTTGCCGGTGTGTCTGCAGAGCGGGACGTGGGTCGGCAACACGTACGAGCCCGCGTGGAACTGCTCCAATCCGAGCGCGGTGATCCGCAACTCGGGCGATCGCCAGCAGCGGTTCGTGGTCGCCGACGTCGATCGCGATGGCCGCTCCGACGTCATCCAGATCTTTCCCGGCTGGTCCGAGTATCCGGTGTGTTTCTCGAGGGGAGCGGTCGGCAACGTCTCCTGGGACTGCCAGCGCATGCCGGCGACGATCCAGAAGCCGATCGAGGATCGGTTCTTGTCGGCGCGACAGATGGTCGACTTCGCGACCCACAGCTACAAGGGCATCAGCGTGATCGCCGTCAAGGACGGCGTGACCGTGTTCTCGCGCAGCGCGGGAAATGCGACGAGCGCGAACCTCGCGACCGCGGATACCGCGTGGCATCTCGCGAGCGTGTCGAAGCTGTTCATCGGCACCGCGGCGCTGATCGCGGCCGACCGCAACCAGCTCGACGTCAACGGATCGGCGGGGCTCGCGAATCCGTTGCCCGGGATGAACCTCGCGCAGCCGACGATCGCTCAGTTCGCGAACCACACCGCCGGGGTGCAGCGCGATCCATGTACGAGCGAGACGCTCGGCGATCCCGACATGACGCTGTCGTTCGCGATGGGCGGGTGTCTGTCGAAGCCGGCCAACCAGCTGTGGCTTCCCGCCCAACCGGCGATCTTCTACCAGTACTCGAACTTCGGGGCGGCGTGGGTCGCTCGCCAGGTCGAGCTCGCGACCGGCACCGACTTCGCCGCGTTCGTGCGCACCAACATCCTGAACCCGCTCGGCATGACGCGCTCGGGCCACTCGATCATGTCGATGAACGGACAGACGTACGCGCAGGGCTGGCTCAACCTGTCGACGCCGTCCCCGTTCAACGGGATCAATCCGTATCCCGCGGGCAACCTGCGGGCGTCGGCGAACGACCTCGCGAAGTTCATGATCATGTGGACCAGCGGCGGCGTCGGAGCGAACGGCACGCGGGTGCTCTCGCAGGCGCGCGTCGACTACGCGCTGACGCAGCAGAATCCCGCGGTCTCGGGCGCCGGCTTCTTCTGGCACAGGATGGGGACTCGAAGCGGTCGCCAGATGTGGGGGCACAACGGCGAGCTGCTCGCGTCGGCGACCTGCACGGTGCTGACGATCGATCCGATCGCTCGCGAAGGTGTCGCGATCATGGTCAACGGGAAGTGCGGCGATACCCCCGAGCTGTTCCGGGCGATCGAGGATCGCGTGTACCGCGCGGTCCAGACCCTCTAACGCGCGGCTTCGGCGAGCGGGCGGATCACGCAGCCCTCGAGGTGATCGTTGACCAGCCCCATCGCCTGCATGAACGCGTAGACCGTGGTCGGCCCGACGTAGCTCCAGCCGCGCTTCTTGAGATCCTTCGACAACCTCGTCGAGGTCTCGGTGCTCGGGTTCGCACGCAGCGCCGCGAGGTTCATCTGCTTCGGGCGTTCCTTCGCGGGCGGCACGAACGTCCACGCGAACTCGGTCAGCGATCCGAATTCGTCGACCAGCGCGAGCGCGCGCTTCGCGTTGTTGATCGTCGACTCGATCTTGCCGCGATGGCGCACGATACCGGCGTCCTTCAGGAGCCGGGTGACGTCTCTCGCCTTGAAGGTGGCGACCTTCGCCATCTCGAAGTTCGCGAAGCCGGCGCGGAACGCCTCGCGCTTGCGCAGGATCGTCAGCCACGACAACCCTGACTGAAATCCCTCGAGGCAGAGCTTCTCGAACAGCCGGCGATCGTCGCGCACCGGGAAGCCCCACTCGACGTCGTGATAGGCGACGTAGTCGGCGGTCGACACGCCCCACGCGCAGCGCGGTCGCTCGTCGGGGCCGAGCGCGATTCCGGGTGGCAGCTTCGGCTCGCGGGTCGCCATCACGGGCATGATGCACGAATCCGCGACACCACCGAGTGGAAGCAGGACCAGCGCGTTCGTCAGGCGAGCTCGGAGGCCGCGTGGATCGTCTCGCGCAGCCCGAACTGCGGACGGAACCCGAGCTCCGCGGCGGCGCTGCGACCATCGACCATGCAGACGTAGCGGATGAAATCGAGCTCGGCGACCGGGAAGTTCGACAAGCCCAGCTTGAACGCGAGCGCGAGCAGCGGCTTCGCGAAGGGATGCGGGATCGCGAGCGGCTCGCGCCCGAGCTCCCGGAGGACCGCCGACAGCGGCACCTCGCCCGGGCCGACCAGGTTGTAGATGCCGCGGCGGTTCGGCTGCAGCGCGAGCGCGATCGCCTCGGCGACGTCGAGCACGTGGATCAGCTGCACCATCGGATCGAAGCCGAGCAGCGTGGGAGGCCGCTCGATGCGGAGATAGTTCGACGGCGCGTTGTGGACCGGCCCGACGATGTGGACCGGCCGCAGGATCACGGTCTCGAGCTCGCGCGCGCGCCACAGAAACGTCGACACCAGGTGGTCGATCTCGACGAGGTCGCGCATCTGCGGGAACCGTTGCGCGGCGAGGAGCGGCGCATCCTCGGTGAGGAACTGCGGGTTGTCTGGGCGCGGGCCGTAGACGTTCGCGCTCGACACCAGCACGACCTTCGGCACCTTGTAGGCCTGGCAGTACTCGAGGAGCTTCGTGGTGCCGGTGATGTTCCACGAGTACAGCTCGGCGGGACGCGCCCGCGGATCGTGCATCACGCCGAGGTGCACGAGCGCATCGACATCACCGGCGCGGAACACGTCGCGCGCCTTCTTGCTGCGCAGATCGACCTGATGGAGCTCGATGTCCTTCGGGCGACCGAGCATCGGCCGGCGATCGAGGCCGACGATCTGGTAGTCGAGGTCGTGGTGCAGCCGGCGCGCGACGATGCGACCGAGCCGACCGGAGATCCCGGTGATCACGATCTTGCGCACGTTACCAGAAGACATGTTCGCGCTCGCGCAAGCCAACGTGGAGCATCGACTGGATGCGGTTCCTGACACTCGTCACCTGGTCGTCGAGGACGTCGTCATCGTCGTCGGGATCGCCGGTGAATCGCATCGGCTCGCCGAAGTAGACGCGGTACTTGACCGGCAACGGCACGAGCGGCACGAACGGAGGGTAGGGCACGATCGGAAACGCCGGGGTGCCGAACAGGCGCGCGAGCGACTTGATGTTGATCGCGGGTGCTTGCTCCTCCGCACCGACGACGGCGACCGGGATGATCGGTGCGTGCATCTCGAGGGCGAGTCGCATGAAGCCCTTGCCGAACTCGGCGAGCTGGTAGCGCTTCGAGAACGGCTTGCTGATGCCGCGCGCACCCTCGGGAAACACCAGCACCGCTTCCTCGGACGCGAGCAGGCGCCGGCAGTTCTCCGGCGTGCCGGTGATCTGGCCCCACCGCGCGAACAGGTAGCTCGCGAACGGCACGGTCGGCACGAAGTACTCGAGCATCGAGCGCACGAGGCGCGGCTGCGGCGGTTCGAGGAACGCGGCGCTCGCGATCACGACGCCGTCGAACGGCAACTGGCCCGAGTGATTGCCGACGAAGATCACGCGACCGGTCGCGGGGATGTGCTCGATGCCGTGCGCCTCGGCGCGAAAGTAGTTGCGGTACAGCCAGCGCGCGACCGGGGCCGCCTTGCGAAACGAGTCGCGCGACAGCCCGAACTCGTCGTAGCCGAACTCGTTGCCGCGGACGACCAGCGCTTGCGTCCGCGCCTCGATGTCGTCGTCCGGAACCGGGCCGCGAAGCTGTCGCAATCGATCGAGGAGGCCCACGGCGAACACGTTGTACCTCCATCCCTGCGCTATGCTCGACCCGCATGTCGGAAACGTTCGTCGACCTGACCTACCGAGGCTTGTCACTCGGTCGTCGCATCAAGCTCGCACGCGTGCGCGCGACCAACGGCTACCTCGAGCATCCGACCCCGATGCCGGTCGGTACGGCGGTCGCGATCGTCACCGACGATGGCCTGACGTTCGACGCCGTGGTCGAGGCGGTCCACGAGCAGGTCGGTGGATCGGCGGAGCCGCCGGGCATGCGGGTCAAGCCGGTGTTCGCGAACGATCAGCTGTCGGCGTGGTGGGGAGAGCACGTCGAGGCCGAGGCGCCGGTGGTCGCGTCCGAGCAGCAGCAGCGCAGCAAGCCCGTGACCGTGCGCCCGCGCAGCGCGACGATCCCCGAGCCGACGCTGGGAGCTCTCGCCGAGGCGCCCGCGGTCGCGCTCCCGATCCACACGATCCCCGGCACGCTGCAGATGCCGCCGCCGAGCGCCGAGCCCGCGGGTGGTGGTTCCGCGACCACGGTGATGGCGGCCGTCGATCTGGAGCTCCTCGCGCAGCTGACGAAGGACGGCGAGATCGAGAACCTCACGCGGCGCACCGGCGAGCACGAGGTCGTCGACGATGGCATGCGCACGTCGGTGATGGATGCGGTCGATCCCGCGGCGCTCGGCCTCGACGTCTCGATGTTCTCGAGCGACTCCGGACCGCTGACCGACGACGACGAACCAACCTCCGCCGACTCCGGCGCGATCGATGCGGCGGGCAAGCCGAAGGGCACGGTCAAGAAGCGAAAGAAGCGCCGTTGATCGCACCCCCGTGAACTCGACGCTGATCTACTCATCCCGAAAGGGAGACCGTGTCCGTCGCCCGCTGTTCCACGGTGACGAGATCTTCTTCGAGGTGCGGTCCGAGATCACCCGGATCGTTCGCCTCACGAAGAGCGACGTCCAGAGCCAACACCTACCCGATGCGGACCCAGCGGGCAGCTTGCTGGCGTCCGACGGCAACGCGCTGATCTACCTCACCAGCGCCTCGACCTTGGTGTCGTTCGTGTTCGGGAGTGGGCAACGCCAGGCCTTGTGCACCCTCACCCCGACGCCGTGTGCGGTCGTGGTCACCCCCGAGTGCGTGGTCTGGTGTAGTGCGCACACCGGTGACAGCGACGGCGAGGTCTGGCGCTGGTGGCGAGACACCGATCGCGTCGAGCAACTCGGCACCCACGAGTCCGCGCGACCACTCCTGGCGGTGCGGCCGGTGCCGCTGCCGTTTCCGCCCGAGCGCATCACGACGGACATCGCGATCACGGCCGACCGTCACGTCGGCTTGATCGACGTCGAGGGTGTCGATTGGATCGCCGAGGTCGACGAACCAATCCTTCACCTCGCGTGCCGCGCGGAGACGATCGTGGCGGCCACCGAGCAGTGGGTCGTCGAATGCGACCTCGACACCGAGCGATGCGAGCGCGTGTTCGCGATCGAGGGCCCACCACTGGCGCTGGTCTCGAATGACGATCGAACGATCATCGCGCACGACTGTGCCTTGCTCGTCGACCTCGACGGGGAGACCGTCTGCCAGCCGCCGGCCAACGTGTACGAGATCCGTGACGGTGCGGTCAGAGGGGTCGGGCTCGACGGCCCGACCTGGGTACGAGGCAGGATGGCTCTCGCCACTGGCCTCGCCGGCGCGATCCTCGTCGAGGACGGAGGGGGCCTCGACGACATCGATCGGGTGACGTACCTGCCGCACGACCGGCAACCCTTCAACTACTTCGAGACACTCCAGATCCAGCGCTGGGTCGCGGACGGCCGTGGCATCCACGTGATGATCGAGGGCCGACAATGGTGGTGCGGGATGGCAGCGGGAGAGCTCGAGCCTCCGACGTTCCGGAAGGTCAATCGATGGCTGGCGAGCACGCCACCGCTCGAGGATCCCGTCCATCCCGGCTGGCGGGGCTGGCGGATCTCGTTCGGCGACACCCTCTGGTTCTGTCATGACGACGATCTGAGCTCGGAACAGTCGGGCTACATCCGCAGGCTGGTCGACCTGCTGGCTCCACACCTTCCAGCGCTCGCCTCTGCGGCGCGGCTCGACGGCGACGACGCGGGCATGCGCTACCATCCAACCCGGTGATCACCCCGCCTCGTCTCCATCCCGGCGACACGATCGGCATCGTCGCGCCCGCCGGACCGATCAAGTCCCGCGAGGCCCTCCAGCGCGGGCTCGATCGCCTCGCGAGCACGTTCACGCTCTCGGTCGGTGCGACGGTCACCGCGGCGCGAGCGTCCGAGCTCCCGAGCTACCTGGCGGCCTCCGATGCAGCGCGCGCCGACGAGCTCGACGCGATGATCGCGAACCCAGACATCCGCGCGATCGTGTGTGCCCGCGGTGGCTACGGCCTGACGCGGATCCTCGATCGCCTCGATCCGACCTCGCTGCTTCGCGATCCGAAACCGATCGTCGGCTTCTCCGACGCGACGGCCCTGCTGGCGTGGGCCTACGCCGCCGGCGTGCGCGGTATCCACGGGCCCGTCGTCGTCCAGCTCGGCACGCTACCGACAGCGGACACCGAGCGCTTGATCCGGCTGCTCACCGATCCCGCGCCGCTCGGTCGGCAACCGTGGACGCTCGAGACCACCGGCGAAGGCAGCTACGTCGGTCATCTCGTGCCGGCGAACCTGACGATGGCCTCGATGCTCGTCGGCACGCGCTGGCCGCTGCCGCTCGATGGCGCGATCGCGCTGTTCGAAGAGGTCGGCGAGAAGCCGTACGAGATCGATCGCTACCTGACGCAACTCGAGATGACGCGCGCGATGTACGGCATCGAGGCGGTGCTGTGGGGCGACCTGATCCGATGCGTGGATCCGAGCCCGCCGACCGGCGAGCCCGATCCTCCGGATGCCGCGCACCGCGTGATCGCCGATCGCCTCGCCGACTGCGCCATGCCCTGCGCGTTCGGGGCGCCGATCGGTCACGGCGATCGCAACGCGGCCGTGCCGTTCGGTGCCGCGTGCGAGCTCGATCTCGACACGCAGACGTTGTGGATTGTCGACGGCGCCGTCTCGTAGGTCAGAACGCCCCGAACGGCCGGGCCGATCGACGGAGTGTGGCGAAGCGTCGACATGTGAACGTCAGTGAACAACCGGGTCGTCATCGGGGGACAGCTCGATCGTGCCGAACCGCTCCTCGTAGCGATCGATATTTTTCTGTAAGGCAGCGATCAGTCGCTTCGTGTGGCGAGGTGACGAAATGACACGCGTTCGAACTTTTGCGCGCGAGCTGCTCGGCTGGAGGAAGGAAAAATCGAGCACGAACTCGTTCTCGCTGTGATTGATGAGGACGAGGTTCGAGTAGACGCCTTGAGAGAGATCGTCATCGATCTGCACCTGGAGCTTGGGAGGCGGCGAGGACTCGTCCGACATGGCGAAGACGGTACGTGAAGTATCGTCGTAACGACATTCTGGCGAACGGCCATCACCGCAGTGGCCACTGCAGCCGCCACCCTGAGAACCATGGGTGACAGGACCAGTCGCCAGGCAGCAGGACACTCTGCCTACAGCCCACGATCGTGGGCATCCAACCTCGCGTTTCTTGGTGGGGACGATCTCGAATCAGAGTCGGCGTTCTCTGGCCCAGATTCTGTATTGCTTCCGAGTAACCAACCGACGGTGTCCGGGTTCAAAGGAATACCCGGCCGCTCGCTTCAGTTGGGCTGACAACCAAACGCTTCCCGCGCGCGACACAGGTCGAACGGTTCGACTCGGTGGATGACTGGTGGTTCCCTCCCCCCTCATCCCGCTAGTCTCCCCCACCACCTGAGGCATCTAGTAGCCCTGTGATCTGCGCCCAGGCCCTGTAGGCCCCCCCTACGGGGCCTTTATTTTTTCGGACATCTGAACGGAGCTGAACGGCTCTGTACGGATCCGACGGATTCGCTCCCGACACCCCTGTCGGACGTATGCCTGACTACCCAGCCGGGTTAAGAGAAACCCGGTGACCATCGAGGTAAAGGTGCGACGAGCTCTTGGACTCGATATCGGGTCCAAGACCATCGGTCTCGCCCTCACGGACGAAGCCGATATCGCGGCGCATCCGCTCGGCGTGCTCGCGCGTGTCGGCAATCTTGGCGATGCCCGTGCGGTCGCGGCGCTCGTGGCGCAGCACGGGGTCGAGGACCTCGTCTACGGAATGCCCTTCGAGCTGTCGGGACGGATTGGTTTTCGCGGCCGGCGCGTTCAGCAGCTGGTGGATGCGATCCGCGAGGCTCTCCCCGAAGCAATCCTGCTCCACGAGCAGGACGAGCGCTTCACGACCGCGGAGGCCGAGCGCGTGCTGATCGAGGCCGACGTCTCGCGCGCGAAGCGCAGCGCGGTGATCGACCAGCAGGCGGCGACGCTCATCCTGCAGGCGTGGCTCGACGCGCGTAAGGCGCGCGGGTAACGTCCCGCTCTCGGATGCCCAGAAGATCGTTTCGCACAGCCCTGATCATCGTCGGCGCCACGGTCGCGACGATCATCCTGGTCTGCGCGATCCTGATCAATCGCGCGCTCGCCTACGCGGATGACTCGCACGACGGGCAGGGGCTCGATGTCGAGGTCGAGGTCAAGTCGGGGATGAGCTTTCCCGAGATCGCCTCGATGCTGAGCGACAAGGGGCTGATCGAGAAGCCCACGTGGTTTCGCCTCTACGCGATGTGGAACGGCGACACCACGCGCGTGAAGACCGGGAAGTACCTGATCAAGGACAACCTGACTCCGAAGGATGTCCTCGCCGTGCTCGTCGCGGGCGTCAAGGAGGTCACCGTCAAGGTCACGCTGCCCGAGGGCAAGCACATGCTCGAGTACTTCGAGATCCTCGAGCAAGCGAAGGTCGCGACCGCGAAGGACCTCGAAGCCATCGCACGCGACAAGGAGGTCCTCGGCAAGTACGTGATCCAGGGCGAGTCACTCGACGGTTACCTGTTCCCCGACACGTACCAGTTCCGCGTGCCGGAGAAGCCGGCTGTCGTGATCGAGCGGCTGGTCAATCGCCACCGCGAGGTCTGGAACAGCATCGTCAACAAGAGCCCGAAGGACACCGCGAAGCTCAAGGACAAGCTCGGCTGGAGCGATCGCGACATCCTCACGATGGCGTCGATCGTCGAGAAAGAAGCCGCCGATCCGAAGGAGCGCCCGCGGATCGCGCAGGTGTTCATCAACCGCCTCACGTTCTCGAGCTTCAAGCCCAAGCGGCTCGAGACCGATCCGACGATCCGCTATGGCTGCCTCGTGCCGCAGGTCAAGTCGCCGCCGTGCATCGCCTGGATCGAGGCCTGTACCAAGCAGGGCAAACAAGCGGGTTGCGATCGCCTGCGCCGCGCGCAGCTCGACGACAAGGACAACGCGTACAACACGTACCAGCACGAGGGCCTGCCGCCGGGACCGATCTCGAATCCCGGGCGCGCGTCGATGGCCGCGACGATCTCTCCCGATGGTAGTGACTATCTGTTCTTCGTCGCGTCCTCGAAGGGCTCGCGCTCGCATGCGTTCGCCAAGTCGATCGAAGAGCACAAGAAGAACGTGACGAAGTACGTCGGTACGCTCGACGACTGACCCCAGGCTTCGAGCCCCAGGACCAGGCGCCACATCCTCCACACGATAACCCCGCGTGGTACGGTCGTCGACATGAGTCTCGTGGGGCAAATCGCCGAGCTACAGAACTACGCGACGTACAAAGAGCTGGCCTGGGAGGGGTCGTTCGAGGACTACCTCAACCTGGTTCGCAAGACACCGCAGGTCACGCGCAACGCGTACCAGCGGCTCTACGACATGGTGCTGTCGCACGGTGTCGAGGAGTACATCGACAACAAGAAGAAGCTCGTCCGCTACAAGTTCTTCAAGGACGGCTCGCACGGTGGCAAGGACGCCGTGTTCGGCCTCGACGTCCCGCTGATGCGGTTGATGAACGTGCTGAAGAGCGCCTCGCAGGGCTACGGCACCGAGCGCCGCATCATCCTGCTGCACGGTCCGGTCGGCTCGTCGAAGTCCACCATCGCGCGCCAGCTCAAGAAGGGACTCGAGGAGTACTCGCGCACCCCCGAGGGCGCGCTCTACACCTACTACTGGAACCTGTCGGGCGAGCTGACGGAGCTGGCCGGTGGCTCCGAGGTGTTTCACTCGCCGATGCACGACGAGCCACTGCGCCTGATCCCGCGCGAGTGGCGCGACGATACGATCGCGAAGCTCAAGCTCGGCTCCGACGATCACAAGCTCAAGATCGACGGCGACGTGAACCCCGCGTGCCGGCTGATCTTCAAGGAGCTGATGCGCCACTACGCGGGCAACTTCGAGAAGGTGATGTCGCACGTCAAGGTGCGCCGCATCGTGCTCAGCGAGCAGGACCGCGTCGGCATCGGCACGTTCCAGCCGAAGGACGAGAAGAACCAGGACTCGACGGAGCTCACCGGTGACATCAACTACCGGAAGATCGCGACGTTCGGATCCGACTCCGATCCGCGCGCGTTCAACTTCGACGGCGAGTTCAACATCGCCAACCGCGGCATCCTCGAGTTCGTCGAGATCTTGAAGCTCGACGTCGCGTTCCTCTACGACCTGCTCGGCGCCACCCAGGAGCGCAAGATCAAGCCGAAGAAGTTCGCGCAGACGGACATCGACGAGGTCATCCTCGGCCACACCAACGAAGCCGAGTACAAGAAGCTCCTCAACAACGAGTTCATGGAGGCGCTCCGCGATCGCACCGTGAAGGTCGACATCCCGTACATCACGAAGGTGTCCGAGGAGGTGAAGATCTACACGAAGGACTTCACGACCGATCGCGTCGGCAAGCACGTCGCACCGCACACGCTGTACGTCGCCGCGCTGTGGGCGGTGCTGACGCGCCTCGAGGATCCGAAGAAGCACTCGCTCTCCCTGATCCAGAAGGCGAAGCTGTACGACGGCAAGACGTTGCCCGGCTTCACGCAGGACAACATCAAGGAGCTCCGCAAGGAGGCGCAGCGCGAGGGCCTCGATGGCATCTCGCCGCGCTACATCCAGGACAAGATCGCGAACGCCCTCGTCAGCGACA
>JANNBP010000223.1:0-8303 GCA_031385555.1 Deltaproteobacteria bacterium
CGTTCGAGCGCGGCGTGCGACCGATCGGTTGCTGATCGATGACGATGCATTTGTCGACCTGGCCGAGGTTGGTGAGCGAATCGTACGGTCCTACGCGATCCATCGAGCGGTGCAGCATCCGATTGAGCGCCGGGAACAGCGTGGCGTTGATCAGCGACGACTTGCCCGCGCCGGAGACGCCGGTGACCGCGACCATGGTGCCGAGCGGAATCTCGACGGAGACGTTCTTGAGGTTGTGCTCGCGCGCGCCGGTCAGCTTGACCCAGCTCGACGCCTCGCGCCGCTTCTCGGGGACCTCGATCTTGTCGGCGCCCGACAAGTACCGGCCGGTGATCGACGCCGCGACCTTCTTGACGTCCGCGGGCGTGCCCTCGGCGATCACCCTGCCACCGTGGCGACCGGCGCCGGGGCCGAAGTCGACGACCCAGTCCGCGGCTTCGATCGTGGCCTCGTCGTGCTCGACGACGAGCACCGTGTTGCCGAGATCGCGCAGGCGATGCAGCGTCTTGATCAGCCGCTCGTTGTCCCGCTGGTGGAGGCCGATCGATGGCTCGTCGAGGACGTACAGCACGCCCGAGAGCTCGCTGCCGAGCTGCGAGGCGAGCCGGATACGCTGCGCTTCGCCGCCCGACAGCGTGGCCGCCGAGCGATGCAGCGTCAGGTAGTCGAGGCCGACATCGAGGAGGAACGACAGCCGCGCCTTGATCTCCTTGAGCACCTCGCTCGCGATCTGCGCACGCGAGCCGGTCAGCTTCATCGTGGTCACCCACGCGAACGCCGCCTTGACGGTCATGCCGGTGACCTCGGGGAGCGCTTGATCGTTGACGAACACGGCGCGCGACTCGGGCCGCAGGCGCAGGCCGTGGCAGACGGCGCATGGGATCGAGGCGAAGAACTGCTCGTAGTGCGTGCGGGTGCGCTCCGACGACGACTCGCGATGGCGCCGCTCGAGCTGCGCGAGGATGCCCTCGAACCGCATCGCCCACTCGCCGGTGGAGTGGCGGCCTTCCCAGGCGACGTTGACGCGCTTGTCGCCGGTGCCGTGCAGCAGGATCTCTCGCTGCTTCTCGCCGAGCTTGTTCCACGGCTTGTCGAGATCGATCTTGAACGACTTCGCGAGCGCCTTGACGATGTTCGACGTCCAGCCCGAGTCCTTCGCGATCGACTCGCCCCATACGGCGACGGCACCTTCGCGGATCGAGCGCGTGACGTCGGGGACCACGAGGTTCGGGTCGGCGGCGAGCCGCTCGCCGAGGCCGTTGCATTCGACGCACATGCCAAGCGGCGAGTTGAACGAGAACGACTGCGGCGACAGCTCGGGGAAGCCGATGCCGCACGTCGGGCACGCGTTCGACTCCGAGTAGACACGCGGCACCTTCTCGCCGTCGACGTCCACCATCATCTTGCCTTTGCCCTCGCGGAGCGCGGTCTCGACGGAGTCCGTCAGGCGACCGCGATCCTTGTGGCTGATCGTCAGGCGATCGATCACCAGCTCGATCGAGTGCTTCTTCTGCTTCTCGAGCGCCTCGACGTCCTCGAGCCGCACGATCATGCCGTCGATCCGGACGCGTACAAAGCCCGCCTTGCGGAGCTCGCCGAACAGCTCGCGGAACTCGCCCTTGCGGTTCTCGGCCTTGGGCGCGAGCAGCGTGACCTGGGTCTTGTCGGGCAGGAGCGCGAGCTCGTCGACCACCTCCGCCGCGGTGCGCGCACCGACCGGCCCGCCGCACTGATGGCAGCGCTGCTCGCCGGCCCGGGCGTACAGCACGCGCAGGTAGTCGTAGATCTCGGTGATCGTGCCGACGGTCGATCGCGGATTGCTCGACGCGCTCTTCTGCTGGATCGCGATCGTGGGGGACAGACCGCGGATCCGTTCGTACTTGGGCTTCTCCATCTGCCCCAGGAACTGCCGCGCGTACGCGCTGAGCGACTCGACGTACCGGCGTTGGCCTTCGGCGTACAGCGTGTCGAACGCGAGGCTCGACTTGCCCGATCCCGAGGGTCCGGTGATCACCACGAGGCGGTGTTTCGGCAGCTCGAGGTAGTCGACCTGGAGGTTGTGCTCGCGCGCGCCCTCGACGACGATCTGGTCGGGCTCTCGAGCTGGTTCGTTGCGTCCGGGACCGAGGCTACGAGCCATAGGACCGCACCCTACGGAGCGCATGTTCAGGTGTCAAGGCGACGGGTTGGCCGCGATCGGGTAGGGCGTTCAAACCTGACAACAGTGGATCAGGATTCGTCAGATACTGAGGCGTGCGGATCTTCGCGCTGGTCGCCTGCTCCGGATGCTTCTCACCGACCCCACCTGCGGGCGCGCCCTGCGATCCGACGAGCGCGACGCTGTGTCCCGACGAGCAGCGGTGCATCGCCAACGTCTGCCTGCCACCCGGAGCCGTCGAGCCCGACGCGGCACCTGCGGATGCTCCGATCTCCCCGGACGATCTGGCACCCGATTCACCGACGTCGGCTCGCTTCGCGTACCCGGCGGACGTCGCCGAGTGCGTCGATCCCGCGGCGCCGGATCCGATGGCGTGCCGCACGGAGAATCTGGGTGGGTCGAACAACCTGTTCCAGATGGTGGTCGACCTCCAGGACACGGCGACCGCGCATCCGTGGGTCGCGTACATCCGGTTCCCCGTCGACAACCAGCTCGAGGGGCGGGTGATCACGGCCATCTCGTTGCGCGTGACCGTGACGGATGACGCCGCCGCCGACAGTAACTCGACCGGCGAGGTGTTCGCCGTCGCGCCGTTCTCGCTGGGAGACCTGACGGGGACCGCGCCGGCCAAGATCGGTGAGCGCCTGGCGCCGTCGCAAGGTGCGGTCGTGAAGCTCGACATGAAGGACTTCCCACTCCCGACGACCAGCGTCAGCGCCGGCACCCCGGCTCACTTCGGGATCTTTCCCGTCAGCACACAGGGCGTGAACTTCTGGAACTCGTCGGGACCGAACCCACCGATCCTGATCATCGACGTCGACTGATCACGCGAAGCCGCCACCCGAGGCCCGTGCAAGACTGCGCGTCATGAAGACGATGTTGATCTCGCTCGTACTGCTGGTCTCGATCGGCAGCACCGCCGCCGAAGCCAAGGTCAAGACGATGCCCGTCGAGTACACGGAGGGCACCACCGTCCTCGAGGGCTACCTCGCCTACGACGACGCGGCGGTAGGAAGAGGCAAGCTCCCGGGCATCCTCGTCGTCCACGCGTGGATGGGCATCGACGACAACGCGAAGCGGCGCGCCGAGTTGCTCGCCGGCATGGGCTACGTCGCGTTCGTCGCCGACATCTACGGCAAGGGCGTGCGTCCGAAGGATCGCGACGAGGCCTCGAAGCAGGCCGGCACGTACAAGAAGGACCGCGCGCTGCTGCGCAAGCGCGTCACCGCCGGGCTCGCGGCGCTCCTCGCACGCAAGGAAGTCGATGCGTCGAAGACCGCCGCGATCGGCTACTGCTTCGGCGGCACCACCGTGCTCGAGCTCGCGCGCAGCGGTGCGAAGGTCGGCGGCGTGGTCAGCTTCCACGGCGGCCTCGACTCGCCGGCGCCCGCCGACGGCAAGAACATCAAGAGCCGGGTCCTCGTGCTGCACGGCGCGTCGGACAAGGGCATCTCGGATGCCGACAAGCTCGCGTTCGAGAAGGAGCTCACCGACGCGAAGGTCGACTGGCAGCTCGTCGAGTACGGCGGCGCGGTCCACTGCTTCACGCACAAGGACGCCGGCAACGATCCCTCGAAGGGCTGCGCCTACGACGCGCGCGCCGACACGCGGTCGTGGGCGGCGATGAAGACGTTCTTCGACGAGATCTTCAAGACGTAAGCGCGCGACAGATCGAGCCACGGGCACGAGTGGTAGCGTGGCCAGATGTCCGGTTCGTGGGCGGGGTGCCACGTCGGGACGATCGCCGGCGTCATGAACACCGCCGGCCAGTTGGGTGGCGCAGCCTCGGCGCTGCTGTTTGGCTATCTCGTCACGCGGACCGACAGCTATGACGTGCCGGTGTTCGTGATGGCCGCGGTCACCTTCGCGGGCACGTTCGGCTGGGTCTGGATCGACGCGTCCAAGCCGCTCGTTCACGCCGACGAGTGAGTCACTTCTTCGTCATCGAGTCAGGCTTCGTCGCGAACAGCGCCTTGTACTGGCCGTAGCCCTGCTTCTCGAGGTCCGCGACCGGCACGAACCGGAGCGACGCCGAGTTGATGCAGTAGCGCAGCCCGGTCGGCTTCGGGCCGTCGTCGAACACGTGCCCGAGGTGGGCGTCGCCGACCTTCGAGCGAACCTCGACACGCTCCATCCCGTGGGCCTTGTCGGTGATGTCCACGGTGACGCCCTTGCCGATCGGCTGGTAGAAGCTCGGCCACCCGGTGCCCGACTCGAACTTGTGGGTCGAGCTGAACAGCGCCTGACCGGTGGTGATGTCGACGTAGATGCCGGCCGCGTGGTTGTCCCAGTACTCGTTCTGGAACGGCCGCTCGGTGTCGCTCTGCTGCGTGACCGAGAACTGCAGCGGCGTCAGCTCCTTCTTCAGCACGTCGGCCGACGGCCTGGCCGACCGCATCACGATCGGCTTCTTCATCATCGAGTCGGCATTCGAGTCGCCGGTCGCCGAGCAAGCGGCGAGGGCAAAGGCAAGCACTCCAACCCACCGGCGCGTCATCGTCTTCATGTACGAGCCTACGGCCGAACCGGCCCGAGGTTACCGGCGCAACTACGAGAAAACATGTAGGCCGTAGGATAACCTGGAGTCGTGTCCGAGCCGGATGCGGTTCGGGGCCTGCGCCCCGAGGGGGGTTGGGGCCCGAGCCCCAATGAAGAGACGCGTGGCTACCTGCAGGAGCGCCTCGAGGTGCTCTCGGGGTTGATGTTCTGGGCCTTCATCGTCCTCCTGGCCTTCACGTTCCTCATGTACTTCGGGTACCCGGAGATCGAGCCCGAGGGCGAGTGGATCATCAACTGGGGCGCGCTGGTTGGCGTGATCGCGCTCGGGGTGATCTGGCGGCTGTACCTGGTGCGGCGAACGCTGACGATGGAGCAGCTGCACCGGATCGACGCGATCTACGCGATCAGCACCGGGCTCGCCTTCGGCTTGTCGGCGTGGTTCGCGCGCGAGCTGCGCCCGAGTGCGTACGGCTGCCTGCTGTACGCGAGCTTCATGGTGCTGCTGCGCGCGATCGTGGTGCCGTCGACGGGGATGCGCACGCTGGTCACCGGGATCCTGACGTTCCTGCCGATGACGATCGTGGCGATCAAGGTCAGCGGTCATCAGGAGCTGCCGGCGTGGGCGTTCGTGATCGCCGACCTCGTGGTCTCGACCATCATCATCACGCTCGCGACGATCGGTTCGCAGATCACGTACGGCCTGCGCAGGCAGGTCTCGGTCGCGATGCAGCTCGGGCAGTACACGCTCGAACGCAAGATCGGCGAGGGCGGCATGGGCGAGGTCTATCGCGCGCACCACGCGCTGCTGCGCCGGCCCACCGCGATCAAGCTGTTGATCCCGAGCCGGATCGGCGGCGCCACCGTCGAGCGGTTCGAGCGCGAGGTCCAGCACATGAGCAAGCTGACCCACCCGAACACGGTCGCGATCTTCGACTACGGCAGAAATCCCGAGGGCATCTTCTACTACGCGATGGAGTACCTCGATGGCATCGACCTCGAGCGCCTCGTCGTCGAGTACGGCCCGCAGCCGATCGAGCGCGTGATCGCCATCCTCGTCCAGGTCTGCGGCGCGCTCCACGAAGCGCACGCGAGCGGCATCGTCCATCGCGATATCAAGCCGGCGAACATCATCCTGTGCGAGCGCGGCGCGACGCCCGACGTCGCGAAGGTGGTCGACTTCGGGTTGGTCAAGGAGATCAGCGAGGACGCCGGGCAATCGTCGCGGCTGATCCTCGGGACGCCGCACTACATCGCCCCGGAGGCGGTCAGCGAGCCCGAGACCGTCGGCCCGCCGAGCGACCTCTACGCGCTCGGCGCGGTCGGCTACTTCTTGCTCTCGGGAAAGCCGCTGTTCGAGGGGGCGAGCTCCGTCGAGATCTGCATCGCGCATGTCACCGAAACGCCCGTGCAACTGTCGGAGGTCTGCCCGCATCCCATCCCTGCGTTGCTCGAGTCCGCGATCATGCAGTGCCTCGAAAAGACGCCGGCAAAGCGTCCCGATGCGCGCAGCTTTGCCGCGCAACTCCGCGCGGTTGCGACGACCGAGAGCTGGAGTGAGACCGCCGCGACGACCTGGTGGAAGGAGTTCCGTCAGCGGGAAGAAACCTCGAACGTGCTCGCGCACGAGCCGACTGTCACGATGACGATCGACCTCGGCGGTCGGGACATCTAGATGGAAGTCATCCTGGAGCTGCTGTTTCAGTTCTTCGGCGAGCTGCTGCTCCAGTTGATCTTCAATGGGCTCGGCCTGGTCGGCGAGCATGCGGTCCAGCCGTACCGGAAGTCCGAGCCGCGGTCGCCGACGGCGTCGATCATCAGCCACCTCCTGATCGGCGCGGCGCTCGGCGGGCTGTCGCTGCTGTTCCTCCGCCACTCGCTGGTGCACAGCGAGCTCGGTCGCATCGCGACACTGTTCGGCGCGCCCCTGGTTGCCGGCGGGATCAGTGCCGGCCTCGGTACGCTGCTCAGGCGCAACGGCAAGGACATCGTGCCGCTCGAGCGGTTCGGCTACGCCTACCTGTTCGCGTTCAGCATCAGCGCCGTCCGCTACCTCGCCACGACGTAGTGTCCGGCATTCGGACGGAGCCGTCGCCCGGTGGCAACTCCCATGCTGCAGCCTCGTGCACGTGATGCGCAGCCCCCCCACCGGGGTTGAGGGAAACGCACGCAAGTGCAGATTGTTGCGCAACGTGGATGTCCGGGGGGCGGACAGGCGAGGTGACAACTGCCGTCCTGCAGTCCCACGTCCTGATCGGTGCGGCGTGCCGGGAGTGCTGGCTCCTCGTGCCGAGGCTCACCTGCCCACAAGCGCACGAGCCGCGTCAGATGCTCGGTCAAGCACGCATGTCGCTTGCCGGCTCTTGTCGGTTTGGTGGCTCGGGCGCGCGCTCCTGCAAGGGCGGATGCTCGCGTGCGAATTCCGGCATATTCACGGCGTGTCGGAGACGTTCCACTATCGCTTCTATCTTCGCGACAAGCCCGCACTTGCCGAGCTCGTCGCAGAGTACACGGAGGGCGAGAACGGGTCATGGCCGCGTGACCTGGTCCGCGTCGACGACCATGCGTGGGAGTTTGGCGAGATGTCGCTGACGGTCACGGCATACGCCGCGACCCCGGGCGACGAGATTGCAGAGCAGTGGAGCGGGCAAATACGCTGGACCATCGATTCCGTCGGTGAGTTCGACAGCGTTCACGGCAGCACCTTTGATGACTGGTACACGTTGGCCGGGAGTATTTGCGATCGCTGGTCGGGAGCGCTGGTCTCGATTGACGACGGCAAGGTCGTCATCGTCGGTGAAGCACTCGCCGGGCTGCCCTCCACGCCGTGGACGCGGGAGCAGCTCGCTGACTTTGTCGACCGAGCACCCGGCGATGACTCGATCATGAAGCAACTCGAAAGGGGGGATGCTCCGTGCTGGGATGGCAAACACGCGCGCGAGCACCTCATGACCTTGCTGTTCGAGAGAGCGCGCGCTGGTGGTTCCGTGGTCCCGTGGCGGTGGGTGCTAGGTCGGGCTGCGCTCGCGGGGCCCGAGTTCGCCATTGAAGAATCGCGTCGTAAGTTTGCCTCGGCGGGAACGATGGCGGCCGCGCTCGTGGAGGAATGGGAGTATCGGCGAGCGGCGGTCGCGCCGTTCGATGACAACGGCGAGCGCGATCGTGCCCTGATCGAAAGGCGCCGGCGTGGAGGTGAGCTCCTGGCGGGGATTCCCGCAGAGGTGAGATCGCTCGCCATGCGTGACCGCGAGCAGGCGGCGGCCGCATACGCCGAGCGTTACGAACTGCCGCTCGCCAGAGCCCGTAGCGTCATCGCCGCGAACGTTCCGCCCGACCAGGCCGCGTCCGTCGAAGGCAAGTCAGTGAAGGGCAAGGGGACCGGGCAGGCAACGCCACGCCCGACCACGTCACCGAAGGCCCGCGCGCGCAAGGTCAGCAAGGTCAGCAAGGTCAGCAAGCTCAGCAAGCTCAGCAAGCTCAGCAAGCTCAGCAAGCTCAGCAAGCTCAGCAAGCTCAGCAAGCTCAGCAAGCTCAGCAAGGTCAGCAAGGTCAGCAAGGTCAGCAAGGTCAGCAAGGTCAGCAAGCTCAGCAAGGTCAGCAAGGTCAGCAAGCTCAGCAAGCTCAGCAAGGTCAGCAAGGTCAGCAAGGT